>SLPW01000349.1 GCA_007131755.1 Myxococcales bacterium
ACCGTCAAAGACGCCATCGTCGACCAGTTTCGCGACAAGACAGGCCGCCGCCCGTCAGTGGACCGCGAGCAGCCGGATATCCACATCAACTGCCACATCGACGGCGCCGAGGCCACGTTGAGCCTCGATATGGCCGGGCGTAGCCTCCACCGACGCTCCTATCGCACAGATTCCGGTAAAGCGCCGATGAAGGAAAACGCCGCCGCGGCAATGCTCCTTCGCGCCGGATGGCCCGAGATCGCCTCCGAGGGAAGACCGCTTTTCGATCCCATGTGCGGGTCGGGAACCCTGCTCATCGAAGGGGCGCTGATGGCAGGCGACCACGCCCCCGGCCTTGTGCGCGACTACTTCGGTGTTTTGAAGTGGCGCCAACACGACGCCGAACTCTGGGACAAACTCATCGCCGAGGCCGCTGAACGCGCCGAGGCGGGAAAACAGCGCCTGCCGCTTATCAAGGGCTCCGATATCGACAGGAGCGCTCTCAAGGCGGCCCACCACAACGCCGAGGCCGCCGGCCTTGGCGACTATATCGAGTTTGAGCGAAAAGCCGTCCAGAATATCGAACCCCCCGCCGGCCGAGCCTGGCCGGGCCTCCTCGTCACCAACGCTCCCTATGGCGAGCGCCTCCACACCGAGCCCCGCGCCGCAAAAACCCACCGCCAACTCGGCGAAGTGCTCCGAGATCGCTTCCCCGGCTGGAAGGCATCCATCCTCACCGGCTCCAAGGAATTGGGCCGCCAATTGGGTCTCAGCGCCCACAAGACCTATACGCTCTACAACGGCCCCCTGGAGTGCATCTTACTAAATATCGAGATCTTCCGGCGATAGATCTCGGGGTAAGCGTTTAGTCCCTCTGGCCTGCGGCCAGCCTGGCCGTATTCGGGCTGCCAGCCAGAGCTTCGGGACGCAGTAGCCCATGACTTCGTCACCCATCTCAACGCTTATATCTTGGACGACATATTGCATCAGTCCTCCGACTCCCACATAGTTGCACTAGTCCCTTCGAAGTTCTGACCTCCTCTCCGGACGGCATTGCAGCTTCGAAGAACGACTTTCGGCACCCCACTTCGCCGTCATACACCGTCGAGGTCATTTCACCGTCACGCGACCTTCGAGTTCTTCTATGCTACCGAGACCTCCTATATCGGATACCCCCTTCGCCCTCTTATTTTCCAGCGTCGCCTTATTAGGGCTTACCAGTCTCTTTGCGTCATGCAGCCTGACCCTCGATTTAAGCCCCTGCGACTCCGATCGTGACTGCGAGGATGGCTGGCGCTGTACGGAGGATCATCTCTGTGAACGAGATGACTCATGGTGTGATGGGGACCAGGACTGCCCGGTTGGATATGAGTGCGAAGACCACATCTGCATCGAAGATGAACATCACTGCACCCATGACGACGACTGCCCGACGGGCTATCTGTGCGCTCACTCCACCTGCGTCGAAGACGCAGACTGGTGTGATGACGATTCTCCCTGCGACGACGGATATTATTGCGACGACCACACCTGCATCGAAGAAGAGGAGTCATGCCCCGAACTCGGTGGCCACGTGGATTTGATGTGGAGTGATTTCGAGGACGAGGAATTCACCAACGTCGAGGGCTTTCGCGAACCCCTCGACGACGGGACGGATGCCATCGATTACGCACCTTCTTCACTCCCCAACGCTGCGGCAGTTGAACTCAACTACCATACAGACGCCGAAGCGCCGACCACGGCCTACAAGCTTTATGCCTATCCCGACGCCGACGTGTCCGGTTTCGACCATCTCACCCTCCGGGCTCGCGCCGAGGCAGCGACTACGGGCGTTCGTGTCGAGCTCTGGGACGCTGATGATGTCTCCCTTGGTAACCAACCTGGAGCAGTTGCCACCATCGATCTCGGGACGCAATGGCGAAATTACGAACTCGCCATCGATGATTTTGAATTCGCCGATGATGACGAACCGATCGACCTCGAACACCTACAGTTGATCACCATCGCCTTCGACCACGACAGTACGACTCCGGCAGTGGGTACGGTCTTCGTGGAGCGCGTGGGCTTTTTCCATCGCCCCTCTTTTGAGGACCTCCACGTCATCTGGAGCGACTTCGACACCGAGGGGATGACCAATCAGGAGGGCTTCCGTGAGCCCATCAACGACCGCACTTCGCCCTCCGCTCAGGAGGAGATTGGCATCGATGGTAGCACAGTTCTTCGGCTTCAGGTGGATTTGTCCGGTGCGCAACCAAATGCTGTGACCGGCTACGATCTCTTCGCATATCCACATGCAGACATGGAAGGCCATACCCACTTTGCCATGCGTGTCAGAAGCCCCGATGAGGTGGTCAACCTCTTCGTCACCTTTGTCGATACGGAGGAACTCACCGGGGACGGCGGTGGTACAGAGACTATCTCCACACGGATCGACTCTCAGTGGCACTGGGTCGTCTTTCCCCTGGATGCTTTCGCCGCAAATGACGAAGAGTCCGATGGCGACGACGGTGTCGACGATGAAGACTCACAAGACCCGAACGGACAAGAGGCGATGCTCCCCGATATGAGCGTCCTTCAGTTGATCTCGCTGACCCTCGAATCCGGCACAACCTGTCCTGGCAAGGCCACCATCTATGTGGACCAGATGGGGTTTATCGACACCCATGCTCTGTAATGGCCCTCATCCATGAATTGATTCGCCTACCCTCTTTGGGCCACGCAAGTTGTCCCCGTCCTACGACGTCTCCGGCACTGCCTCGACGGCCTGGCGCAAAAATTCGCGATTCTCCTCCAGATCGGACCTTCGCTTGATGGGCAAAAATCGGGACTGACTCCCCCGACGGGGAACCTCCAGAAATCGCGCGTCCAAAAAAGCCGACAATTGTCCGGCGAGCCTCTCGAATTGGATGGCCTTCTTGTCGTCTACGAATTTCTCGACGAGAAACCAGGTCAGATCGAAGTCCCGATCCAGCGCATCGGCGTTGAACAGAAATGTATTTGAGTTGTAGACGGGGATCGACGATACATCGAAGCCCTCGGGAAAGCGAAACGCCTCCACTACCTGCAATTTCCCGTCTACGCGGGCCGGCATTCCGCCCGTGGTGCTCCCCTGGTTGTCCACGCTCTCCACGGTCATCTCCACGCCGCGCTCTTCGGCGGCTTTGACATGGCTTCCCACCACCAGCGGATCCAGGCTCGCCAGCACGTTGTCCACATTGGACATCATCAGGTATTTGCCTCCCCGATTTCGAAATTCGTCGAGGGCGCCGCGGCGAAGGGCATCGGCCAGATCGCCGTGGCCCGGCGCATAGAGGGTATTTCCCCCGTCGTGCCGGAAGACCTCGCCATCAGGTGTGAGCCGCAGGCTGACATTCTGCGTAAAAGTGATGAGCTCTTCCGGGTCGAATCCGAAGTAGCGGTGCTCCTCGAGATGGCCCTTTGTCTTCTCGTCAGTGGCAAAGCTATTCATCAGCAACACCGGCGCACCGAAGCGCGCAGCATCCGCCAACTTCAGCCCCAGAAATGAGATTCCGTCGAAGACGTCGACGCAGCCCTTGACCACCCCGCCGAACCTCGTCGCCATCCCTCCGTTGAGCACCACCGCTCCCACTTCCCCGGACTCCAGCGCTCTGCGTCCCCGCTCGCTCAGCTCTCTGCCCTCTTCACTGTCTCGATCCGGAAAGGACTCAATATCGTCCTCGTCGGGAAGCTCCACCTCTCCCCGAATTCGGTTGTCGGCGATGGTCCACTTCCCACTTCGCAGCTTGTCCCTCAATCGCTCGAAGGTCTGGCGCTCGAAATGATGTCGCCTCAGCAACTGACGCTCGTGACTGCTCAACACATCCAGATAATCATCCATGACGTTCGTCCTCATCCATTCAGTACACACCTCAATGCCTGCAAACAAAGCCACGATCGCGCCGAGGTCAACTTTTGTACATCCCATCCCCCTTTACTACCGCGTGTTGACCGCCACCTTAGAAGCTGTCAAAGAAGTCGGACCGAGGCTCAGCGAGATGATTTTTTTGGCTTCAAAGCGATCAAACGCAGGCCTATCCGTAGGATAAGTCGAGTATTGAGCGCAAAGAAGTCGGAAAAAGCAGCCGGCGAATGCCGACGGGAGACTTTTTTGACAGCTTCTTATTCGATGGCCAGCCGATACTCCAGGCTCTGCGAGGAACTCACGGAAATATAGTAGATTCCCGCATCCAGCCTTCGCTCGATCGTCGCCGACTCACTGCCCGCCTCGACGGTCTCCAACTCCTCACCGGTGGCGTTCGTAAGCGCCAACTTCGCACTTCGCTCAGAAGTCTGTACCGTCAACTCCAGCCGAAGTGTTCCCCGCTCATCGAGGCGCACGATGCGCCAATCCACCACATCATCGGGAGCGGAAAGTCGATCGGTGTGGACGCTCCCCACCTCCACCTGACGGGCCTGCATACGCGATGTGTCCGCATCTCTGTTTTGCGACGACGCCGGAACCGACAGCCCCACGCAGAGGAACAGGACGGCAACAAATAACGTCCAGCCTCTTGTCTTCATCGTCGACTCCCGGTCAGGGACCACAGTATGACTCACAGTATAGCGGCGCAGCCTTCGCAATCACAGGCCCACGAAAAAACGCCGGAAACTTCCGGCGTTCTTCGCTCGTCCCGTTCGGAGCGAACTGGCCACTCAGAACTGTTGATATTCCGCGTCTTCCGGTATGCGACGCTGATCTATTTAGATCATCTACGATTAGCAGGACGAGCTATCGGCGGTAGTGGGTTGGCGGCCCGGCACCCACCACCCGTGACCTATCACCCAACACCTATCACCCGTCGTCAAATCCTCACCTTCTCGTACTCCCAGCCCTCCTCCTGGTGATCGTCTCCATCGAAGGACAGCAATATCCCCTTGTCGTCGCGGATCGTCTCGATATTCACGGGCCGCTTCCAGATCCGATACAAGGACCGCAACACCTCGCGCGCATAATCGTGACGGAGCTCGGTGCCCTCGAATTTATGGTGCAAGAGAAGCTCTGTGCGATTTTTGAAGTTCGCGTCTCGCACGTAGATAAATGGCTGGCCGAAATTGGTCAGCGACCGGAGCAGCCCCTCTTTGATCTCCCGAAACTCCCGGCTCTCGATCTCCCAATGACCGCTCTTTCGGTTGTACCCGAAGGTAAAGAGCTTACTCTGGGCGGCGAACTCCTCGGTCAAGAACTCGTCGATGAAGGTGACGTCGTTATACAGCTTTCGGACCCGGAAGATCTGCTCCTGACCCAGCCCGAGCTCCTTGTCCCAGGAGTCGCGGCGCTCCAGATCGTCCACTTCTTCCCATTCCTTGCCGAATTTCCCCTTATTCCACCGCTCCTCGATGTCGCGAAATAACGACACTCCGAGCTTATAGGGATTGAGTTGCCCCGGCGACGTCGACATCACCCGGCTGTTGATATCGGCAAAGTCGATGATCTCCGAGTCGTCGAGCACCCGGGTGGTCAGGATTTTGGAGTGCCAATAGGAGTTGTGATTCACCAGCCCCGCCGCCGCATACCGGTGGGTGGTGCGTACCGAGATATCGTAGACGTCGCCCTGTCCCTCTTCGATGGAGACCACCTCGTCGGTCCAGGACTCCTCCTTGAACCACTGGCGCTCGTCGACGTAGCGGTTCAGCGCTGCCACTTTGCGTTCGATCTCGAACCCGATCTCGTCGCGAAAGCGCTTCGCAGACCTGCCCGCGACATGGACGTGCCAGCAATCGTCCTGCTGACGGCGCCGGCGGCTGAGGATGCCGAAATTCAACAACAACAACTGCACCTGCTCGCTCAGCGTCTCGCTGCTGGTACTCAGAATGACGCCCTGTTCTCCGGCATATCCGTCGGCGTCGAAGAGTCCCCGCAAGAATGCGGCCACCACCGGTTTTGGTGAGCGCAACACGGCGCGCGGCACTTCCTTGACCTGAGCACAGGGCCCGGAGGACAGTCCAAATTCCTCCTCGAGAAACTCGGACAGCGCCTCGGCGTAGACCAGTACGCGCCATCGACTGCCATCTTCTCTGACCACCGGGTGTAGACCGAATAACTCCTGGACGAGGCCGCCAAATCGCTCCACCCGGCAGTCGTCGCCCGTGGTCAGCCCCAACTGACGTTTGGCGCGGCTGATATGTCCGTCGCCCACCAACAGCCCCAGGAACATCCCCATCTCCGGGGTCACCGTCTCCGGGATTTCCACGGCGCGGCGATTAGCGATGGACTGCGAGAGCGCCTGATTTTGTGCCGACTCGTAATCCTCGAGGGCGGCCCCGATGGCGGCGGCGCTGCGCGTGCTGGCCCCGGCACGGTGCCGAAGCACGGTGCTCACCGACACGCCGACTCGCGAGGCCACGTCGTCGAACCCGACCCGCGTCGGCGGCTCATAGCTCACCTCCACCTCGCTCTGTGGCCACAACCCGGCCCCTCCGGCGACTTCGATCTCCTCACCCACCTCCAGCTCGTCGAGACGCCTCCAGGTCTGACCGTCGGCCAGTCGAATCCGATGGTTATTCGAGCCCGTCAGCCGGTGGCCGCGGCGAGTCCGGATGGTCACCGTGGGATGGTCTTTGATGATATTGCCGTCGTAGACCTGGCGGCGCTCCTCACCGTCGGAGACGGCGATATCCTCTGCCGCCACCACCTCCTCCATCGTGATCAGGCCTTTCGAGGTGAATACCGGCGTATCCGGTGCCACGCAGGCCCACCCCTCGTTCATGATCTTCGTCTGCCCCTGGGGCGCGAAATAATAGGCCTCCTCGCGCATAATCGACAGAAGATCGGCTTCCCAACGCTCCAGCGGGGCGTGCTCCAGCAAAAAGAGCATCACATCGCGCTCGGGACGACGCGGAAAATTCTTGGCCTGCTCCGCCTCTTTTCGAAGCCGCTCCTTTTGCTCGTCGATGAATTCCTGAGGGTTGATGAATTCATCCATATAGTCTTTGGCCCTGAACTTCGGCACCTCTCTTCTTCGAAGTTCCTCCGGGTCGGGCTCCTCCCCGCGGCGCTCGATAAACGGGCTGTGGTAGTCGATGAGGTTGTCGATGGACAGGCAGGTGTCGATGAAATTCTCCACCTTCTCGATGCCCTGCTGGTCCACGTAGCGCCTGATCCGCGCCCCGTGGTTCGCCATCTCGTCGACCATGCGCCGATTGGTCTTCGAGAAATAATAGTTATTCTTGAAGAAATCGACGTGGGCATACACATGGGCGATCACCGTCTTCTGATCGACCAGGTTGTTGCCCTCCAACAAATAGGCATAGGCCGGATCGTTGTTGACCACCATCTCGTAGATCTGGCTCAACCCGTAGGTATGCCCCTTGGAGAGCTGGTCGTACTCCATGCCGAATCGCCAGTGGGGATAACGGGTGGGAAACCCGCCGTAGGCGGCGATCTCGTTCATCTGCTTGTAGTCCACCAGCTCGAAGATCGTCTCGAAGAAATCGAGGCCGAATTCGATGGCGACTTCCCGAATCTCGCTGATGATATCGTAAAGATGAGGAGGCAGCTGTCTCATAATCCCTCGTGGGTCTCGGCTTGTTCTGCTTGCGTCAGCACTCGACTGCGGCTCACAACCCCTTGCCGAGAAATTCCTTGATCGAGTCGTAGATGGCGTCTCGGTTCTTGATCTCCGAGGTGGTCACACTTTCGTGTTCCTCGAATTTCTGATTGATATCCTTGATGAATTGCCCCGAGCCGTAGGGAGACTCCACCTGGCCGTAACAGAAGAGATTTGCCCGCGGCAAAAGCCCCGAGTGCAATAGCTTCAAGCATTCCGAGGTATCATCCACCGACCAGTTGTCCCCGTCAGAGAAGTGAAAGAGATAGACGTTCCACTCTTCGATGGCGTACTCCTCCTCCAGGATCTGATAGGCCAGCTTATAGGCACTGGAGATCATGGTTCCCCCGCTCTCGCGGGTGCGAAAGAAGGTATCCCGATCCACCTCGCGGGCCGTGGCGTCGTGGATGATATAGCGGCTCTCGATTCCCTTGTACTGGCTTCGTAGCCAGGTATCGATCCAGAAGGACTCGATGCGCACGATCTCCTTTTGCTCGTCTCCCATCGAACCGGAGACGTCCATCATATACACGATGAGAGCGTTGGACTCCGGAAGGCTCGTCTCCTTCCAGGAGCGATAACGCATATCATCCTTGATGGGGATGATCACCGGATCGTCGGGATCGTAGGTCCCGCTCGAGATCATACGCTTTAAGGCCGACTGATAGGTTCGCTTGAAATGACGCAGACTCTCGGGGCCCGTGCGGCGAATGCCGGAATAGCGATCGCGCACCGTCTCCAGACGCTTGACCCCCTTGGGCTCGATATTGGGGAGCTCCAACTCCTCGCCCATGATCTCGGCCAACTCCTCTAAGGAGACGTCGACCTCCACTCCGTGCTCACCCTCCTGGTTTCCCGCCTCACCGGGCTGGCCGGGGGCTTCCTCGCCCTGACCGAGGCTGTCTCCCACCTCGCCATCGCCCTGGCCCACCCCTCCCTGCTGCTTCTGGCTGAACCGAAAGCGTGGGATATCGATGCGCGGCAGGGGAACCTTCACCACCTCCCCGCCCTGCTTGCCCGTAATCTCGCCCTGGCTCATATATTTTCGCAGATTGCGCTTGATCTTGCCGCGCACGATCTGCTTGAACCGGCGATGATCCTGCTTGATTTTATTGAGTTCCGTCATGGTCTCCCGTCGAATGCTCTAGAGAGGTGATCGCCTGCGGGGGGGGGCCTCCGCCTTCGCTTCGGCCCCTCCCACGACCCGCTCTCGCGGGTGCCCGAGCCAAACGCATCACTCCGCCTGCTTCTTGGAATCTCCGCGGGCGAAAATGCTGGCCACGAAGTTGAGCACGTCCGTCGCCGACTCCTCGTTGTATCCGTAGTCACGGATGAGCCGCTTCTTGACGATATCGATCTTCTCCTGCGTCTCCCTGTCCACCACGTTGGAGACCACGCTTGCCAGCTTGATGGAGTCCTTCTGATCCTCGAAGAGCTTGAGCTCCAGAGCCTTTCGAAGGCGCTCGTTGGTGCGATAGGTGAACTGCTCGCCATCGATGGCCAGGGCGCCGATATAATTCATGATCTCACGGCGGAAGTCGTCCTTTCGGCTCTCCGGGATATCGATCTTCTCCTCGATGGAGCGCATCAGCCGCTCATCGGGCTCCTCGTATTGGCCGGTGTACTTATTTCGCACCTTCTCCCGCTGGGTATAGGCCTTGAGGTTGTCGATATAATTGGCGCACAGCTTGGCGATGGCCTCCTCGTCGGCGCTGATGGCGCGCTGGACCTCGTTTTTGACGATGTCCTCGTACTCCTGCTTGACCACCGCCAATAGCTCACGATAGCGATTGCGCTCGTCTTCGGAGTTGATCAGGCTGTGGTTGTCCAGCCCGCCCTCCAACTCGTTGAGCACAAGGAAGGGGTTGATGCTATTTTCCGTCTTGTCCGTCACCAGGGCGTTGGACAATTTGTCCTGAATATAGCGCGGACTGATGCCGTTCAGCCCCTCCCGATCGGTCTCCTTTCGAAGCTCCTTGACGTTGTCCTGCGTATAGCCCGTGAGCGACTTTCCGTCGTAAAGCTTCAGCTTCTGAAGCAGCGTCAGGTCGTGCTTTTTGGGATCCTCGAGGCGCGTGAGCACCGCCCACATTGAGGCCATCTCGATGGTATGGGGCGCAATATGCTTGCCCTTGACCTTCTCGTTGTTGAACTCCTTTTTGTAGATGCGGATTTCTTCGTTGTACTTCGTAATATAGGGGATGTCGATCTTGACGGTCCGGTCGCGAAGGGCCTCCATATACTCGTTGCCCAACAGCTTTCGGTACTCCGGCTCGTTGGTATGACCGATGATCACCTCGTCGATATCGGTCTGAGCAAACTTCTTGGGCTTGATCTTGCGCTCCTGCGTCGCCCCGAGGAGGTCGTACAAGAAGGCGACGTCGAGCTTGAGAATCTCCACAAACTCGATGATGCCCCGGTTGGCCACGCAGAACTCCCCGTCGAAGTTGAAGGCCCGGGGATCGGAGTCCGAGCCGTAGACGGCGATCTTGCGATAGTTGATATCGCCGGTCAGCTCCGTGGAGTCCTGGTTCTTCTCGTCCTTGGGCTGGAAGGTGCCGACTCCCACCCGGTCTTTCTCGCTGAACAACAGCCTGCGCACCTGCACATGCTCCATCACCCGCGTCCAGTCCCCGTCGTAGTGGCTCATCAGCTCCCGGAAGATAAACCGACTCGCCGGGTTCAGATCGCCGTCGACCTTCACGGTATGCGTGCTATCGCTGAGGCCGAGCTCCTCGATGGCCTGCGCTCTCCACTCGCTGGGGATGAGCTTCAGAGGCTCTTCGTTCATCGGATCCGGCAACTCCTCCTGGCCTCCCGTCAGGTGCTGCAACTCCTCGGGCATCACCCAGGAAAATGTATATAGCCGCCCTTCTTCGGTACGCGTATAGTCCTCCAGTCCCTTCTTGAGCAGCCGCACGATCGTCGACTTGGAACTTCCCACCGGGCCGTGGAGCAAGATGATTCGCTTTTCCGTCCCGTATTCGTTGGCCGCCGCCTTGAAGACGTTGACCAGCCTCATCAGCGGGATATCCAGGCCGTAAATCGCATCCTCCCCGCCACCGATCTCGTCCTTGAAGAAGTTGTAGCGCACAATCTTCTTCTTATTGTCGATATATTCTTCGGTGCCGTAGGACATCACCATATCGAAGATGCGCTGGTAGGCGTTTCGCGTCACCTTCGGATTTTCGCGCACCAGATTGAGATAGTCCTCGAAACTACCCTCCCAGTGCAGGTCGCGATACTCGTCGATATCGTGATGCTGGCTAATGATATGAAGCAGGCTGTCGTTGGCGCTCATATAGGCTCTTCTCCTGAGATGTCGCGAAGTTCTGGAATTCTATCCGACCAATGAACCGCTCTTTCGCCTCGCACCGGGCACACCGACAGGTGGCAAAAACCTCTTCGGTGTCGCTCTTTCGGTTTCGACACGGCGAATCGGCGCGAAGGGTAGCTTCGTCATTCTGGTGGCTGACGATTCGGCAGTGAACTCATCCTTCCCTGCTTTCAGCTATGGTGTCAACGTTTGACGAGATTGAAACTATTTCAAGTTTTCTCTTTCTCTTTGTTCACCCCCACCGTGGCAATCTCCCCCCGTGCGCTCCCCTTTATTTGTCTCCTTGCTCCTTGCGCTGCGTCAACTCCAGCAGCACCCGTCCCGTATCGCGGGGGTGCAAAAAGGAGATCAACTTGCCGTGGGCTCCGTCCAGGGGCCGATCGCTGAGCAGTCGAACCCCCGCCGACTCCACCTGTTGACGCTCCGTTTCGATATCGTCGCATCGAAGCGCCAGGTGATGAATCCCCTCTCCGTTCTTTTCCAAAAATCGAGCCACCGGCCCCTCCTCATCGATGGGCTCCAACAGCTCGATCAACGACGCTCCGGCACGGAAGAAGGCCACCTTGACCCCTTGCTCTTCGACCACCTCCGTTCCCTCGTGGGAAAGCCCCAGCACTTCTTCGTACAGAGCCCTCTTCTCTTCGATGGAGTGGACGGCGATTCCAATGTGATCAATTCCCTCGATCATCGATCTCTCCCTACTGGTAGCTTCGTGATGCTCGCTTCCGGTCCCAGCACCGCTATGCTATCCTTTTGTTCACGTTATAGACGTGTCAGATGCAGGCGACGCAATTACGATTCTCGTCGCCTCTCCCTATCACGGAACGTCACAGTGAGTCACCACGAGGAGACATTCGCCGTCGACGTCCCCGACGATTCGGGCCGGGCCCTGGAACGACTCGTCGAGTTTTATCGCCACAACGGTTATTCTTCCACCGACGGCGGGGACGACGCCCACCGGCGCACTTTTGTACGTGGCACCGCCGGGGCGAGTTGGTGGTCCTCCAATATGGCTCGCTTGAAAACGGAGGTCACCATCGACGTCGACGACGAGGGTGGACACATCTCGTACCGAGTCCAGACTTCCGGCCAACATTTGACCGAGGACGACCGGGCATTCTGGGAACACGAGACCATGGCGGCAAGCGATTATCTCCACCGGCGGGCAACCCTGGTGGACCTTCGGCCCGCCGAAGCCCAGCGCGCCCAACGGGTTCAGAAGGAATACCGCTCTTTCGGCCTCCAGGCCGCCGTCTTCATCGTCCTCGCCATCGTCGTCGCCGGCGTCGTCGGCGCACACCTCGGCTTTTTGTGACGCCGCACGCCGTACCACAATCTCGGCTCCCATCTACGCGCCCCCGTCGTACCCGGGGAGGGAATTTATGAATGCAGCGGCTACAACTCAACGTGCAACGGCCCGACGACACCCGTCCGCGCCAGATCCTGGCAGGCCACTTTCCCTTTCGAATCGGCCGCGCCCTCGATAACGACCTCTCCCTTCCCTCTCCTTCCATCTCCGGAAAGCATCTCCTGGTGGACTGTGCTGACGACGCCACGATCGTCATCACCGATCTCGGCAGCACCAACGGTACCGTCCTGGGCGACGAACGCCTCGCCCCCCACCAGCCTCGACACCTGACGCTACCGACCCGGCTGCGCATCGGAGATATCCATCTCGAGATCCGCTCTCCGCAGGGAGACGAGCCCGGATTCACCATGGCCGAGTCCGCCACCGAGCTTCGGGCCATGGTCGACGACGCCCTGCGAAGCGATAGCAGCGACGAATCCAATCCCTTCTTCGAGATCCTCAGCGGCCCCGGATGCGGACAGCGCTTCCACATCGAGCCCGACGGACCTCAGTTGACGTTGGGTAACGGCGCCGACGCCCATCTGCACCTGCGTATCTCGGACGCCCCCCCGGAGATTGCCACCATTTTCTGGCGCGATATGCATTGCTGGCTCCGCCCTCAATCTGCCCTGCTCCAACACCGCGGCGCCCCTCTTGATGGCGAACACCGGCTCCGAAGCGGAGACCGCTTCACCATCGGGATCGTCGAATTGCTCTACTACGACCCACTCGAGGACACGCTGGCCAGCATCGATCCCGAGCATTGGAAGGCCGACGAGCCCGCTGCATCGAGCGACGACGGCGACGACGACGAAGAGAGCGATATGGATGACCAATTCGTCATTGCTGACGACGAGGACTCCCTCCATCTCGCCAAAAAAGCCGAACCCCGGACCATAAACGACGAAAGCCCCGAGCGACTCGGGGCCATCGAATTGGTGCTCCTGGCGATGAGCATCTTCTTTCTCGTCGGCGCCATCGCTGTGATGGCGGTGTTTTTCCTGTAGCGGTGGATCAGGCGCCGGCTCGCAGCACCGACTACCCAATACCTGCAGTTCCAGTTCATACCTCCCGGATTTCCACTTCCTTCTTCTCCAGTCGGGTGTCGACCTTGGAGGTATACTCGTCGGTCAGAGCATCGACATCGCCGAACATTCGGTGCTTGTCGTCCTCGGTGATCTCCGAGGCCTTCTCGGCCTCCTTGATGATATCATTGGCATCGCGGCGCTGGTTGCGAATCGTGATCTTGTGCTCTTCCCCCAACTTCTTGGCCACACGTACCAGCTCTTCGCGCCGCTCACCGCTGAGCGCCGGAATGGGAACCCGAATCATCGTGCCGTCGTTGGAGGGATTGAGCCCCAGATCCGATTTTACGATCGCCTTCTCGATCTCCGGGATCATCGAATCTTCCCAGGGCTGAATGGTGATCATCCGCGGCTCGGGCACCCGCAACGTGGCCACCTGGTTCAACGGAGTCTGCTGGCCGTAATACTCCACCCGCACCCCGTCGAGCATCGCCACGTTGGCCCTACCGGTGCGGATCTTGGCCAGCTCCTTCTGGAACTTCGCCACCGTCTCCTCGTAGTCCTGTCGCAAGTCGTCCAACAGTCCGTCTACCATATCCACTCCTTCATGCTCATCGCCGGAGGAGGAGCCTACCTCTGGCTCCCGGCGCTCCCGACGGGGGGTTGATTTCGGGGTTGTCTTCTGTCACTCGGGACCGATCCAGGTGCCCAACTCCTGACCGAAGATCACTCGCTTCATATTGCCCGGCCGATTCAGGTCGAAGACGATGATCGGCAATTCGTTGTCCATACACAGGCTTACCGCCGTTGAATCCATGACCCGCAGATTCTTCGATAATACGTCGATATAAGTCAACCGGTCGTAGCGCCGGGCATCGGGCACCAGTTCCGGATCGGCATCATAGACTCCGTCGACGTTGGTGGCCTTCAAGATGACCTGCGAGCGGCATTCCATCGCTCGAAGCGCAGCAGCCGTATCGGTGGTAAAATAGGGGTTGCCCGTTCCGGCTCCGAAGATGACCACCCTTCCCTTTTCCAGATGACGCATCGCCCGACGGCGAATATAGGGCTCGGCCACCTCTTTGATCTCCAGCGCCGTCTGCACTCGTGTGGCGACGCCCTGTTTTTCTATGGCGTCCTGTAGGGCCAGGGCGTTGATCACCGTGGCCAGCATTCCCATATAGTCCGCAGAAGCCCGATCCATTCCCGCCGTGCTTCCGGCGACACCGCGAAAGATATTTCCCCCGCCGATGACGATGGCCACCTCCACTCCTGTCTTCTGAATCTCACAGATCTCGGCGGCGAATCCCTGCAGCGACGCCGGAGAGATTCCATAGCTCTGATCGCCCTGCAGGGCCTCTCCGGACAATTTGATCAGAACTCTCTTATAGTGCGGCTCGGACATGGCTCGGGTGCCTGGTAATGGGTGCTTGGTTTTTTGGGTCTGGGTGCTGGATACTGGGTAGCAATGTGGAATTCCCCCGCGCCAAGAACCAAGCACCGAGTACCCAGCACCAAAAAAGGCGCCCTTCCAGGCGCCTTTTTTTTACGATCCTCGCAATTGCTCTGCGACTTCCTCGCCGAGGCTCTTCTCCTCTTTCTCGATCCCCTCGCCAACCTCGTAGCGGACGAAGGACGTAATCGAGGCCCCGTCAATGGAGTTCGCCAACTCCCCGACGGTCTGGTCGGAGTCCTTGACGAAAGGCTGCGACAACAGGGTGTTCTCGGCTTGCCACTTATTGAGCCGGCCGCTCACGATGCGATCGATGACCGACTCCGGCTTGTCCATCTCCTCGGCCTGGGCCTTGAGAATCTCTCGCTGGGCTTCCTGATCCTCTTCGGGAATGTCGTCGGCGCTCAGATACCCGGGGTTCATGGCCGCAATATGCATCGCCACGTCGCGGGCAAAGGACTCCAACTGTGCCCGGTCCGTCTCTTCCGGGGCGTCCACCTGTACCAGCACTCCGATCTGACCACCGGCGTGAATATAGGCGCCAATCAGCCCCTTCTTTACCTGGTAGCGAACGAAGCGACGGGTCTTGATATTCTCTCCGATGGTGGTGATCTGGTCGGATGTATAATCGCCAACCGCCTTGTCTTCACCCAATACCGTGACCTGGGCCAATTCCTCGATGCTCGAGGCTTTGGAGACTCCGATGGTCTCGGCGATCTTGTCCACGAAGACCTTGAACTGGTCATTCTGGGCGACGAAATCGGTCTCGCAATTGACCTCCACGAGCACCGCCTGCGTGGCGTCGTCGCTCAACCAGGTCTGGACCAGACCCTCGGCGGCCGTACGCGAGGCCTTCTTTTCGGCCGCCGCCTCTCCCTTCTTCTGAAGATAGGTCAGCGCCTCGTCCATATCTCCCCCCGTCTCCTGGAGGGCCTTCTTGCAGTCCATGATCCCCGCACCGGAGATCTCCCGTAGTTCTTTGACCTGTTGGGCAGAAATCGCCATCGTTCTCGCTCCTTGTCGATTGCGCGTCAGCTCAGATTTCTTTCAACGATAAGGCGTCCCTCCCACGAGGGACGCCTGCGGCAGTCAATCCGCCTTGGCCTGGCCGGCCCCTTCTGGACCCTTGTCGGGTCGATGCACCTTTTGAATCTCCACGTCTCCTTTTCCACCGCCTGCGGCGGTGAATTCGGCGGCTTCTCGCGCGGCCTGACGGGCGCTCTCTTCGCGGCGCTGGCTGGCGCGCTTGGCTCCTTCCAGGCAGGCCTCGGCGATGGCCCCGGAGAACAGGCGGACGGCCCGGATGGCATCGTCGTTTCCAGGAATCGGATAATCGATTCGCTCCGGGTCGCAATTGGTATCGCACACGGCGATGACCGGAATCTCCAGCTTATTCGCCTCTTTGATGGCGATATCCTCTTTGTTGGGATCGACGACGAATAGCGCCCCCGGATGTCCCTTCAGCCCTCGAATTCCGCCCACATTACTCTCCAGGCGATTCTTCTCGCGCTCGAACATCAACACCTCTTTTTTGGTGTATTTGGCATAGGAGCCGTCGCGCGACATCTTGTCCAACTCCTTGAGACGATCGATGGATTTTCGAATCGTCGAAAAGTTGGTCATCATCCCACCGAGCCAGCGGTTGATCACGTAGAATTGATTGGCCCTCTCGGCCTGCTCACGAATCGCATCCTGGGCCTGCTTCTTCGTTCCCACGAAGATCATGGGCTTGCCACGGGCCGCCATGTCGGCGGCGAATTCGTAGGCCTCGGCGAACATCTTCACCGTCTGGCTCAAGTCCACGATGTGAATGCCGTTGCGCTCCCCGAAGATATAGGGGCGCATTTTGGGGTTCCAGCGATTGGTTTGATGCCCGAAGTGTACGCCCGCTTCGAGCAGGTCTCTCATGGTAACCTGGTTCATCTTTTTTCCTATGTGATTGAATTTGTTAGTCCTCCGCCCTCGTCATCCTTCGGAATCCCACCCCGATTCACGCTCCAAGCGCCATTCGGGGCACGCGGGTCCTCCGTCGGAGGGCGTGTGAATTTGGCCGACCGCAGGTAACACAACCCCACAGCCTTTCGCAAGTAGTGGTTAAACGTTTTCACCGCGTCGACGTCAAAGGCACAACATACACCCCCGAGGCGTCATTTCCATGGCGGCGTCAATCTCCCGATGATCCCACTCCGCTCAAGATGAGCAACCCCGCCTCGGTCCGCACTCTGTCGCCGCGGACCTCCACGCTGCTTTCCTCGGAGCTGACCACCCCCTCGTCCAGCGATCGGCGCACCACCCCCTGGGTATGATCCACGAACTCCGCCGACGCCCAGTTGGCAGCATCCGTCAGATAGCCGGCGTCTCGAAACTCCACATCTTCGACGTCGAAGGCCAGCTGTCCGTCCTCGATGGCGAAGCGGCTCGTGCTCAGGGCTCGAAGGGAGAAACATCCCAGCCCACCGTCGAAGCAAAAGACGCGAAAATCGAGCCCCAACTCCAACGCGTCGGCGTCGACCTGATGGGGCCCTACGTTGAAGCGGTCCGCCACCACCCGGGCCGGCCCATCATCCCTGGCTCGACCGGACAAGGAGTATCGCCGCGGCACCTCATCGTCGCGAAGGGCAATGCGCACCGCTTCGGTCACGAAACCGGGCTGAATCGCAAGGGCCACGTTGCTCCCCTCGTCCAAGGACAGGGCGTCCACCACGTCCTGCGGAGAGCCATCCCGGTCGCGCACGTCCGTATTGGTGCGAAGCCCCAGTATCAGCGTGTTCGAATCACTCTCCAATGAAAAGAGTGAGGGAGCAAATTCCAATCCCTCCAGCCCGAATTGAGGCATGGCATAACCCATCAGCCGAACCGGTGCGAAGCGGCTGGCGATCCGGTCGGCGATGAGTTCATTGAGCGCCGCCGTGATCTGACTCTCCCAGGTATCCGACAATTCTCCCGCCCAGGCGTCGATACTGGGAAGTCCCATCTCAATGGCCTGCTCCGTATCGAAGAAAATGGCGATCTCATCTCCATCGCGGCCCACATCCAGAGGAACCACCCAGCTAAAAGATCCCCGCAGCGGCGACGAGCGCTCGCTTCCGCCGGGCAGACTGGCATCGATCCCGCCGTCAAACTCTCCCGAGACCCGCACGCATCCGCCGCATTGTGGCGAGGCGTCCAGATTCAGGTCCGCCCCCGTGGCTTCCATGGAAAATCCCGCCGACTGGCCACCTCCCAGATCCAGGGTTCCTCCCGTTCCCAATGCATCGCCGATCGCAGCGTTGAGCGCCCGAGTGCTCAGGTCGTTGACGAAGTCCATGCGCAGCGCCATCGCCAGATGGGGCGGGCCGTCTTCATCGAGCTCGATAAAGCCCGACTCCCGCGTGACGGCGTCTTCGTAATTATTCTGAACCTCCTGACACTCCTGCAGGTTGCAGCCCGACAGCGATAGCAGGGCTACCCCCGCTGCACTGCTCAGCATCGCCAGAACCGTCCACTCCAACCAACGCCCCTTCGTCCCTTCCACTGCCATCGTCGAACTCCCGTTGTTAGCCTCTTTCCATCCTTCGCCTCGTCACTCCTGACTCCCTATATTGACGAAACGAGAGGCGATTGTCTTCAATCTCACCTCACAATCCCCACCGGCTACCTCGTTGTCAACGATGCTACACTGAAGGAGAGTGAGCGCTCTCCCTCGATGCGAAATACCGACCAGGAGCGCGAACAGCCAGCTCCCCGAAATCGTGCCCTGCAGATTGCCAAAGCGATATTTTCGCGATACCGCTCAACGAGAGAATAAATTCGCGCCCTCATCCCACTGCAACGGTAGCTCATGACACTCCACTTCAGCGACGACCTCACCGACGTTTCCTGGCCCGACGGGGCCGTCTTCGTAGTCGACGACGCCCTGCCCGGCGAACTCGTCGCCGCACTTCCCGGCCCCTGCCTTTGCGTCGAAGCTGGAGAGTCACTGAAGAGCCTGGCCGGCATCGAGGGTCTGGCCCGGCAGGTGCTCACCCTACGCTCCACCCGTCCGCTGACCCTGGTGGCCGTCGGCGGCGGAAGCCTGGGGGACGCCGTGGGATTTCTGGCGAGCATCCTCTGGCGCGGTGTCGCCCTGTGGCAGGTGCCAACCACATTGCTGGCCATGGTAGACTCCGCCCATGGAGGAAAGACGGCGGTCAACCTGGCGGGTCACAAAAATCAACTCGGCACCTTTTACGTCGCCGACGCCGTAGTGATCGCCCATTATTTTCTCGACACTCTGCCCCTGGATTTGCGCGAGGAGGGATTGGTGGAGTTGTTGAAGGTGCTGTGGCTTCAGATGCCGAAGAAGCTCGAGGCATTCGACGACGCCGAGACCTACGATGCCTTGTTGAACGACGAGCCAGAGGAGCATCGCCGGTTGTGGACGGAGGTCATCGACGCCGCCGTGGAGGCAAAACAGCGTGTCGTCGCCGACGACCCCAGGGAGACGACGGGGCACCGCCGCATCCTCAACCTCGGACATACGGCGGGCCACGGACTGGAGAGCCTCTACGGCCTTCCCCACGGACGGGCCGTGGCCTGGGGGCTGGCAGCCTGCGCCCACCTGTCTTGCGAGCGCGCGGAACTGTCCGAAGACGACGCCTGCCGCCTGCTGACACACCTCGACCCCCTGCTTGTGCCCTTGCCCGATCTCGAGGCCCCGGCAGATCGGGAACACTTCTGCGCGAAACTTCGGCGCGACAAGAAGCGACGCGGCGACAGAATCATTTCCATTCTCCTCGACGGCCCAGGTCGTCCCCTGCAGACCGACGAAATCACCGCCGAGGATTGGTGGAATGCACTCCGGAAATCGACCAACGCCTGGCACTCGCGCTCACTTCGTGTGAGCGCTCCCGACCAATTTCGCAGCACTGATATCGTCCTTCCTCCCGACAAATCGCGCCACAACCGCGCCGCTGCCATCGCCCATCTACGCCCCGGGCCTACGGAAGTTTCCACCAGTGGCGCTCGTCCCGCCGCCGACGCCGTTCATCTTCGGCGCGCCCTGGAGCGGCTCTCCGCGCTTTCCCCCGAGGACGAAGCCCATATCCACGCCAGCGACGGTGGTACGACGGGTCGTTTTCTCCTCGCCATCTGCGCCCATCGACCGGGACCGACGAACCTCCACTTCGCCCCTTCTCTTCGACGTCGTCCCCACCAACCCCTGATCGACTCTCTTCGAGACGGGGGCGCGAAGATTGAGCAACAGACCTCCGGGTTCGTACTCACCGGTTGGAAAACTCCGCCCCGGACCCTGAGCGTCGATCCCTCCCGATCGTCGCAATTCGCCTCCGCACTTGCGCTCTTGTCAGCCTCGGGCCACCGCTTTGAACTCCACCTTCAGAGCCCGCCGGCGAGCACTCCCTATTTCGACCTGACCCTTTCGATGCTTGGCGACGCCGGCGTCGACGTCGAGGTCTCGGCCTCCACCATCCATTTCTCACCCACAGCAGCGCTCCAGCAAAAGGTCCGCCTCGCCATCCCCGCCGACACAAGCTCCACCGTAGTCTGGCGGGCCATCGCCGCTTTGCGCGACGATCTTCGGGCACCTTCCTTCCCAGAAGTGGACCACCCGGACCGGCGCTTCGACGCCATCGCCCGGCAACTGACTTCCGATAGCCATAACGTCACGGTGAATCTTCAAGACGCCCCGGATCTGGTGTGCGTGCTGGCCGCCCTGGCAAGCCTCCTTCCCTCATCACTGACCGTCACCGGGGCCTCCCATCTTCGCCACAAGGAATCAAACCGCATCGACGAACTCGCCGCAGCCTTCGACGAAGTGGGCGTCAGCGTCGAACCCCGCCCCGACGGCCTCCACGTTCCCACCGGCGTCCAGCGCCCACAGGCCGGCGCCCCCTTCGACCCCCGCGGCGACCATCGCCTCGCCATGGCCGCCCTCGTCCTGGCAACGGCCACCGAAGATTTGATCATCACCGACGCCGGCTGCATCGCCAAATCCTACCCCGACCTATGGCGCCACGCCCGCTGCACAGGCTATACCGCCACCCTCACCGACCCCTGACCAACCACTTCTTAACTCACCGTTCGCCGCTCTCCGATTTACTTCTACTTTCCACTCGACACGTGCCGGGGTTCCGACACGCCTTGCTGGCACCGCAAGTCCTACAACTCAAGTAGAAGTTGAAGCAGAAGTGGATCGGAGAACGGTGATCGGAGAACGCCGGGATGTCCCGTAGGCCCTGAGTGACGGTGTACTGCTAACCACCCAACCACCCAACCACCTGCCCTTCACCGACACCAATCGTCAGTCGACTGACAATAAAACCGAACGTGAAAATGACCCACATGCCCCGGCGAGTGGCGGATGATCCCCGCCGATCCCCGGCGGGGATATTCGAAGACCGCCTCCAGCCACTCCTGAGGAGCTCCCTGTTCTTTGGCCAATTGCCACAACCGTCGCTGATGATTCCAATCGACGAAGATATATTTGACGTGTCCCCCGTCGATAAACGACGTCATCACCCACAGGGTGCGCTCCACATCCAGGTTGCGCGGCCACACCCGATGGATCCCATCGTAGTCGGGGGGCACGTCCTTTCGAGGAAGGCTGATATCGATATCGCGACCGGCCTGATGGGATCGGTGCGGAGCCAGCGATCCACCCCGTCGGCTGCTTATATCTCCGATGACCAGCGGAGCGGCGGCGCGAAATTGGTCGTAATAGGCGTCGAGAACCCGCACCACCTCACTGACCGTATAATAGGTACCAAAGGTTCGGTGGGGATATTGAAGCGTATAATAGCTGCTGTCCGGCATCGGCTCCCCGTCGATGAGGCGCCCCGCCTGGGGCTTGCCGCTGCTCTGGGAGATGGCCTCCTCGTCGCGCCGCCAGACCACCACTTCATCCCCCTCTTCGAGGCTGGTCAGATCCAGGTCCGGGTTCAGCCGTTGCAGTCGGGCCGTCGATGATCTGTATAGCGATCGCAGTCGCGCCAGACTCTCCCAGGCCCGCACGGTGTGGACCATTTTATCGGCCTGGCGAGTCTCCACGATGGGTCGTCCGTCCTTGCCGATTGGCCACTCGCTGAGCTCGGGCATCTGCCAGGCGTGGCCGGCGACCACCTCCTGCCATTGCTCCCCGTTTAAGGGCTGAAGCATCGTCGCCCCGGGAAGGGGGCCGAGCCCCATCATCGCCTGCTGCATCACCGTCGCCGGATCTGCCGCCTTCGCCGGCGAAGGCATCGCCAATATGGCGAGCGAAACCACCACCACTCCACATCCGATCAAGCGCTGTATCATCGCACCATCCCTCTTCGGGTCACCCTGGATGCGATCGAGCCCACCCCTACCGGCCATGGGGTCGATCGCAGGGTCGCACGGCGGTGCCACGCCCATCGGATCGGCTCCTTACAACTGCACTACTGCCCGTTCCGTACTCCTGGTACGTCAGCGCACACCCCCGGCGCGAGTTGCTCTTGGAAACTTCTTTTACAATTCGGCGCGGGAGTCTACTTCGCGCACTGTGGCGCGTCAACCTCCCGCATTCCCCCTGCTTTTTCTGTTGGTCATCCCAAAGGTGTACACCACCGGCCCCGGTGGCAAGGTGAAGAATTCGCGGCGATACGCCTCACCAGGCTTGCTCAACGCTTCGTTCGTTGCCCGCTGTACGCGGAGCGCTGAGTCGCGGAGCGCGAAAAATGAGCGCTGGGGCGCGAAGCCGCGATAGAGCCCACGGAGCCTCTGCTGATTACGCTGCAAACAGCTCGACGTTGGTTACT
>SLPW01000084.1 GCA_007131755.1 Myxococcales bacterium
ATTTCAGGCCGACGACGACAGCCACGTGGCTTGTCCTCGTGAATCAATTGGCCGGAAAACCCGGTGCCGTCACACACACCACCGCCGGGTTTCCCCCCATCGGTCGAAACCCCTCCAGCGCAGGGATGCCTTGCGCTCCCGAGCATATCGGCCGTATTTCAGGCCGACGACGACAGCCACGTGGCTTGTCCTCGTGAATCAATTGGCCGGAAAACCCGGTGCCGTCACACACACCACCGCCGGGTTTCCCCCCATCGCCGGGTGTGGGAAATGGCGACGATATGAGGTGATCCGGACGTGCGAGTCACGAGCCCAAGGCACGTGGCTGTATCAGTCAGGCGCAGACAGCGCGCCTGAGGTGCTCGGGAGCACAAGGCGTCCCTGCGCGGAGGCGTATCGACGTTGGGAGGTAGGTCTAGGTGGGTCGCGGGGGCGATCGAACGGGGATTCGTTCACAATTGCGCGCCACCCATCCTCCCACTACACTCGCCGCGTCCCGTCCTTCCTGCTTTAGAGGTCCTCGATGAAAGCCCGTATCCTCGTCTCCCTTTGCGTCTTCTCCCTCGTAGTGTGTGCCTGCTCCGACAACGGAGGTGTCGACCCTGCTCCGGATACCGGTTTCGACTCCGGTGCTGACGACAACGATGCCGGGGACGAGCCGGATACTTCCGTGGACGAAAGCCAGCCGGCGCAGATCGTCTTTCCCACCGAGTCCTTCGTGATCGTCGAAAACGAGCCCGTCGAACCGACGGCGGAGGTCCTCGATGGGAACGGAGCCGTCATCGAGGACGCCTTTATTTCGTGGGAGAGCGCCGATCCATCGATCATCCACATCTCCAGCGGAGGCTTCGCCCTCGGGGAGAATCCTGGGACCACGGAACTCATCGCCACCAGCGGAGACATCACCGCCCACTGGCCGGCCGAGGTGGTGGCCACTCTCATCGGTGAAGTCACAGTCATCCCCGCCGAAGCCCATCTTCTGGTCGGGGGGACCATCAGCTACGGGGTGCTCATCGAAGATCATCATGGATTTCCCGTCGATGACGGACGGCCCGTAAGCTGGTCCACCACGGACGACTCGGTGGCCACCATCGACGACCAGGGCGTCGCCACCGGGGTGGGTACGGGGTCGGTGGAGGTCATCGCCGTCGTCGACGACGTGGAGGCTCGAGCCGACCTGACCGTCACCGACGCCGAGGTAGCCTCCGTCGCCGTCACTCCCGGCCATCCCGGCGCCATTCCCCAGGGAGGACAGCTCCAATTGCAGGCCACAGCCTACGATATCGAGGGAACTCCCCTCGAGGGTCAGGCCGCGCAATGGTCCAGCCTTGATCCCGGCGTGGCCACCGTAAGCGATCAGGGATTGGTGGTGGGCATCTCGCAAGGAGAGACGACCATTACCGCCGAGATCGACGGTCACGAGGATTCCGTAGATGTGGAGGTGACCTTCGAAGTCCAGAGTGTGGCGTCGGGAGACGGGTTTTCCTGTGCCATCGCCACCAACCGCCTCTTCTGCTGGGGCGCCAACGACCGCGGCCAACTGGCCGACGGCAGCACGTCTGCGCGTCCGGAGGCCGAGACGGCCGACTTTTCCCATAGCGTAGCCCAGATCTCACTGGGCGCCTCCCACGGTTGTCTTATCGACGATGACGGCCGTGTGTGGTGCTGGGGAGATAACGCTCACGGCCAGGTCGGCCAGCAGGCCGGCGGCTTCGAATCGGTCCCCCGCCTGGTGGACAGCGATCGGGAGTTTCGACAGGTGGCCGCCGGCCATCGTCACTCCTGCGCGGTCGCAGAAGGCGACGATATCTATTGCTGGGGGGCCAACGACCGGGGTCAACTCGGCAGCAGCACAGGCTCCACCCATCAGCCTCGGCAGGTGATGGCGGATCCCGATTTTGTCTTCGTCACCGCCGGCGAGTCCCACACCTGTGCCATCGGCTCAGACGCCGACGCCGGCTTAGAGGCCACCGCCTACTGTTGGGGAGACAATTCGCGGCAGCAATTGGGAGGTGGCACCACTTCGTCGAGCTCCAATTCGCCGTCCGTCGTCATTGGCGGAAACCAGTTCAACACCATCTCCGCCGGCGCCGATTTCACCTGCGGCATCCACCCCTCAGGGCCACCGGCGTGTTGGGGTGCGAACGACCGAGGACAATTGGGAAGCACCGACACCACAGATCACGCCGTGCCCCGGTCTCTGGCCTTGCAACCCGGCCAGAGCCTCAACTTCATCACCTCCGGAAGCCACCACAGTTGTGGCAACATCCCCGGCGAAGGCCCTCATTGCTGGGGAGCTTACGAAGACGGTCGCCTCGGCACGTCCACCGGCGAAGACGCCCTGCAACCTGTCGCCATCGACGGCGACGAGGACTTTCCCGAGATCGCCGCCGGCGAAGCCCACGTATGCGGGCGCACCCCGGATCACCACGTCCTGTGCTGGGGCGGAGCGCCGGCCGACGGCGCCCAACTCACGCAGGTGGTCTTCTAACATCAAATCGTCGACATCGTCGTCGGTGTGCACAATTTTTGTGATGCACGCACCTTCACGTCCGGGGGGAAACGATGGCAAAGGTCTTGATACTGGGGAGTTTTTCCCGCTCACTGATTCAATTTCGCGGACATCTGATTCGTCGCCTGTTGGACGAGGATCATCAGGTGGTGGCGGCGGCACCGGATTTCGACGATGACGTTCGACGCGCCCTTGACGTGTGGGGAGTACAATGTCGTTCGGTCTCCATGGACCGAAGGGGCATCAATCCCGTTCGGGATCTGGAGACCCTCTGGCAGCTTCACAGTCTCTTTAGCGCAGAGAAGCCGGACGTCTTCTTCGGCTACACCATCAAGCCCGTCATCTACGGGCTTCTGGCGGCCTGGCTCGCCGACGTGCCCTCTCGCTATGCCATGATCACCGGCGTGGGAAGTGCCTTTACACAGACCCAGACCCTGCGCCAACTCCTGTTGCAGAATCTGGCCTCCATGCTCTATCGCTTGAGCCTGCGGACCAGCAACCGTGTCATCTTTCACAACCCGGACGACGCCTACCTATTCTGTGCACGGCGGCTGGTGGGAGGGCCGGAACAGTTGGCCATCGTCAACGGCAGTGGCGTAGACCTGGACGAATTTCGTCCCGCTCCCTTTCCCGAACAGACCTCCTATCTGCTCATCGGGCGGCTGCTATATACCAAGGGAATTCGCGAATACGCCATGGCGGCCCGCAAGATCCGTAGCTGTCATCCCGATGTGCGCTTTCGACTCTGCGGTTGGCCCGACGACGGCCCCTCAGCGATAAGTTCCCAGGAATTGGACGACTGGATCTCCGACGGAACCATCGAGTATCTGGGTCACCTCGACGACGTACGTCCCGCCATCGCCGATGCCTCTGTATACGTCCTCCCATCTTATCGCGAGGGCACGCCGCGCACCGTATTGGAGGCCATGGCCATGGGGCGGCCCATCATCACCACCGACGTCGCAGGTTGTCGCCAGACCGTCGAGCCCGGGGAAAACGGATTTCTGGTCCCACATCGCAACGAAGACGCCCTGGCCCGGGCCATGACCCACTTCATCGGTGAGCCGCAGTTGGTGGAGTCTATGGGCTCGGCCAGCCGCAGGCTCGCCGAGCACCGCTTCGACGTCGAAGAGGTCACGGACTCACTTCTGGTGACCCTGGGCCTTGGCCAGCGGCGACTTCCTCCTCCACTGCCCGCCGATATGGTGTCGGTTCAGCCTCAAAGCTGAATCGTGCACTGCATCGTATCCAGCACCACCGTGGCGCTATCCGGGTTGCAGTCGAAGACGAACTCCTCGTCATCGCTGCCGTCGTCGTTGGCGACGATCTGGAAGTTCAGGTCGTTATTGAACTGATTCTGCGGCACCTCGTAGCTCAGGGTCACCATTGCGATCGCCCCGGGAGCGATGGGATCGTCGAGGTAGACGGTGTGAAGCGCCTGGCCACTGTCGATATCGTATAGGGTCACCGGAAGTCCGGGGGGAATGCTGTTCAGACCGACGTTCTGGATGCTGATTTGAAAGTCCAGATCCGGTGGACACAGATGGGGATTGACGTTGACGGAGATGATCTCCACGTCTGCTGCGTTCAGTGGGACATGCCCCTGGCGATTGGCGCGAAAGGTATTATGCGTCTCCCACCAATCGTCGATCAGATCCGGCATCGAGCCGTCATCGTTGATATTGTCGATGGAGTAGGCGTGCTGATTCCAGATCGATCGGGTGTGGACCCACAGCTCGTTGGGATCTTCGTATACGAAGACACCCTGGCGCTCTTCATAGGGATCGTCCGGGTCCCAGGCGTCGCAACTTCGACCCTGGGCGTTGGCGGTGACCACGATCTCAGAGCGCCCGTTTCGATCCACATCGACGACGATGGGATATTCGATACGCGTTCCCGTTGAGTTCTGGAGGCGAAGCTCCGTAGAGCCATCTACGCCGTTGAGCACCCGCAGATAGCACTCGTCGTTGTAAACCACCGATGCCTGCCCGTCGCCCTGAAAGTCGAAGACCGACGAGCCCGTGGCCTGGGAGGAATCCTGGCTCTCCCGATACCAGCGAATATAGAGCTGGCCCTCATCGGGATGGGGCTGATTGAACTCATCCAGCAGATCCTCGTCGATCTCCTCCGGGGTATTATCTCCCGCAAAGCCCGGTCGATTGACGTCGAAGACGGTATAATAGCTATTTCCGGCCACACCGACCTCGGGGCGTCCGTCGCCGTCGAAGTCGGCCACCGTGGGCGGACCGCCGCGTCCTCCCGTGCCGCTCGGGTCGGCCAGGGGCTGGGTGCGCAGACTGGGGTCATTATCACAGGCCTGACCGGTGGGATCGACGCCACACCACAACTCGCCAGTCTGTCCGTCGATGATCCGCAGGGTTCGCTCCGCGAAGAGGATGACCTCCGGATTTCCGTTTCCGTCCATATCGGCCACCGCCGGATAGCCGTCGGCGCCGTCCGTATTCTCCCACAATAGATCCAACTGTACCTGTGGCCACTCCTCGGGATCCGAGGACTCTTCCCAATCCAGCGTCCAGGCATGACGCCCCGTGACCAGCTCGTGCTTTCCATCTCCCAACAGATCGACGGCGATCGTCAGCCCTCCCGTATAGCTTCCGGCACTTCCGTATTGCGTTCCGTCACCTCCCTCATTCCAGACCACTCGTCCCTTGCTGTCGATGATCGCCGCCCCGGCCATGACCTCCGCCGTCGAGGGATCACCGTTGAGATTGGCCACGGAGATAGCCCCCGTATTGAAGCTAAACGAGACGGGATCTCCACTTTCGTCGTGGGCCACCCAGATGGTCTCCCCGTCTCCATTGGAGGCGGCAATATGGGTGGTCACAGCGCAGCATCCCGTGGTCTGAAAGGTGGGATAGATGATCTCGAGCCGGCCGTCTCCGGTGACGTCACCCAGGGCGGGATTGGAGCGCCAGTGCGCCCCGTACTGGTCGTCGGAAGGATTGTGCTCGATGCGCTGGAGTTCATTGCCCTCGTTGTCGAGAATAATGATATTTCCCGACGTCATGGCATTGATCACCACATTCGTCTCCCCGTCGCCCGTAACATCGCCCACGAGCGGAACCGCCGTGCTGCCCTCGTCGGTCCAGGACCACTTTTCCTGTACGTCGAATTCGCGGAAATCTCCCTCCTGGTAGCACTGGATATCATCGGGAAATTCATCGGCCATGCACCGGCCCAGCCCCTCGTCGCAATACTCCCCGAACCCACAATCGGCGACGTGATCGCAGGGCTCTCCCGGCGTCTGACAGGCTCCGAAGATGCAGACATCGCCAACGGAACAACATCCGCTGAAATCCGCTCCGCACAGATCGCCGTACTCCGAGCAGTCGGGAGCACAGGTTCCCATGGGACTGCAAATGGGCGTATCGCCCTCACAGCACAACTCTCCGTCGGAGCCGCAGACCTGCCCGTCGCAGGCGGCGCGACACTCCGAGACCGTCTGGCACTGTCCATCCTCACAGATCTCGACGCTCTCGCAGCTCTCTCCCTCTCCACAACAGATAAGCCCGTTGTCGCAGTAGACTCCGGACGTGCATTCACATCGTCCATCGAAACAATCGTATCCAGGGACACCGCAATCTTCGGCGCTCTCGCACTCGCAATGGCCGTCTACACAGACTCCCGGATCGCATGATACGGGCTCCATCCAACCGCTTCCCACGTCGTCACAGGTCATGGCCTGGTTGTCCTCACATCTCGACTCTCCCGGATCGCATTCGGTGACGACACACACCATCTCCCCGTCGTCTTCGTCGCAATAGGTCCCGTCGTCGCAGTCGTCGTGATCGTCGCAGAACTCACACTCCAAGTCCGGACATCGATCCGAGGTATGACCCTCCGATGACGTCACCTCGTCGTCACATCCCGAACAAGAGGCACCCAGAAATAGCAATATGGCGAAGATGAAAAACCAGGGAGAATGACGCACGACGGACCTCAGGAGAAAAGGCAATACCTATACGGATGAATCAGCGACGATTCACCTATCATAACAAGACCCGTTTCCCCAAGATAGTTGCTGTCTCGGTTCTCGTTCTCGTTCTCGTTCTCGTTCTCGTTCTCGTTCTCGATGCTCGTTCTCGATGCTCGTTCTCGTTCTCGTTCTCGAGGTCGAGGTCGATTCCGAGGTCGAGGTCGAGGTCGAGGTCGATTCCGAGCCCGAGGTCGATTCCGAGCCCGAGGTCGAGGTCGATTCCGAGCCCGAGGTCGATTCCGAGCCCGAGGTCGATTCCGAGGTCGATTCCGAGCCCGAGCCCGAGCCCGAGCCCGAGCCCGAGCCCGAGCCCGAGCCCGAGCCCGAGATCGAGCCCGAGCAACGAGCTCAGTGCTGGATATTACAC
>SLPW01000615.1 GCA_007131755.1 Myxococcales bacterium
CTGACCATCGCCGCTCGCGGAGCCGAGCAACGAGATCAGCGCCACGCCCAGGCCGTCGCTGCACTCTCCGAACTCGACTCGCCAGACGTCTTCACCCGTCTCGGCGCCGGCACCTACTTCGGCACGGGCTCCCTCGACGGCGATACGGCCTTCGTCTTCACCGGACCCGCTGGCTCCTACCAGGGCATGGGCCGCGAGCTGGTCCTGGCCCTCCCGGAGTTGGCCGACGCCTTCGCCCGGCGCTGCCAATGCGTCGACCGCGCCGCGGGCTGGATCTACGAACCCCCCACAGATGAGATCCCCGGCCCCGGAAAGAAGCTCTGGGGCGCCTCCTTTCTGTGCCAGGTCCACGCCGAGTTGACCCGCAACGTACTCGGCATCGAACCGGAGGCGGCCATTGGATTTTGCGCCGGCGAGACGAATGCGCTGTTCGCCATGGGCGCCTGGAACGACTTCGACGGCCTCTACGAGGACCTCGAGCGCGAGGGCATCTTCACCCGCCGCCTTGGCGGAAAATTCACCACCGTCGAAGACGCCTTCGACCTCCAACCCGGAGAGGGCGAATGGCAGACCTGGCGAGTTCTTGCGCCCCTGGAGACCGTCGAAGACGCCGTCGACGGCGAAGAGCGCTGCTATATCACCATCGTCAACGCCCCGGGGGATCTCGTCGTCGGCGGCGCCCCCGATGCCTGCGCCCGCGTCATCGAACGCATCGGCAAACGCCGCGCCCGACCGCTGGGCTATAATATCGCCATGCACTGCGCCGCCGCCTCACCGCTGGAGCAGTTGTGGTACGATCTCCACCACCGCCCCACCGAACCCGTCGAGGGCGTGCGTTTTTATACCCACGCCACCCTCGATCACTACGAAGTAGACGCCGAAAAGATCGCCCACGCCCTGGTGGGCCAGGCCATGGGCCGCGTCGACTTTCCCCGGCTCATCAACAAGGCGTATGACGACGGCGTACGCGTCTTCATCGAACACGGCCCCCGCTCGGGCTGCACCCGCTGGATCGGCAAAATCCTCGGCGATCGCCCGCACCTGGCGGTCTCTCTTGACCGCACCGGAAAGAGCTCTCTCGACCGCGCCGTCGACACCACGGCCCGCCTCGTCGCCGCCGGCGTCGACGTCGATCATCGCGCTCTCACGGAGCGCCTCTCACAGGCCACCCCACTCGAAGTTGCTGTAGAGTCGGAGGCCAACAAGGGCCCCACGCTTACGTTCCCGGCTCATCCGAAGCCGGTACGGCTTCTCGGGGAGTCTTCGAAGGAGACTCCCAACTTCTCAGATCTCCGATCTCCGATCTCCGATTTTAAATCTACTTCTACTTCCCTGGCTACCAACACCGACCGCGTTGCTACCTCCCAAAAACCCGTAGGCATAGCGCTCCCCCTCCCTCCACTTCTCCCCGCAACCACTGCCCAGATCCCCGCTCACGCGGTGAAGAGGGCCCCGGCGGTCTCCAATGGCGAGACCACTCCGGAAAACCCAACAACAACAACAACAACAACAGCAACAACAAGTAGAAGTAGATCGGAGATCGGAGATCGGAGATCGGAAATCCGAGAAGTGGGAGCAGCGAGTGCTCCCCAAACCCCAGCAGCCCAACTCGCCACCATCCACGCCGACTTCCTGCGCCGACGCGCCGACATCCACCGCCAATTCCTGGAACAACAACACCGCCAGGCACAGTGGTTCCTCCAGATGGCCACCGGCCAACGGAGCGCGGCGATCTCCGATCGACCGCCCACTCCACCCAATACCCAATACCCATCACCCAACACCGGTCGTCCCGCGCTGTTTACGCGGGACGACCTACTCACCCACGCCTCCGGCGAGATCTCCCAGATCTTCGGGCCCGACTTTGCGCGCCAGGACCCCTACCCGCGCCAGACCCGCATGCCCGAGCCGCCGCTGCTGTTGGTCGACCGTGTCACCGGCATCGACGCCGAGCAGGGCGCCATGGAGAGCAAGGGCGTCATCTGGACGGAGACCGACGTCCGCCCCGACGCCTGGTATCTGCACCGGGGCCGCATGCCCGTAGGCCTCACCGTGGAGGCCGGCCAGGCGGACCTGATGCTCATCTCCTGGATGGGCGCCGACTTCGAGAACCGAGGCGAACGGGTCTACCGCCTTCTGGGCTGTGAGCTCACCTTCCACGGAGAACTCCCGAAGCCCGGTGAGACCCTCGAATTCGAGATCCACATCGACGAACACGCCCGCCAGGGTGCCGTGCGAATCTTCTTCTTCCACTACGATTGCTACGTCGACGGAGAGCTTCGCCTAAGCATGAGAAATGGGCAGGCCGGCTTTTTCTCCGACGAAGAGCTGGCCAACTCCGACGGCGTTCTGTGGAAGCCCGAGGATATCGAGCCTCCCACGGCGCCGCCCGCAGAGCCCGTGGTGGCCCCGAACCGAACCCGCTTCGGTCCCGAGGCTCTTAGAGCCTTCGCCGAAGGTCGCGGATTGGAGTGCTTCGGCGACGGCTTCGAGCGCCTGGCCAGCCACACCGAGACACCCGCCATCGCCGGCGGAGACATGCTCTTTTTGGACGAAGTGGAGGTCCTGAAGCCCACGGGCGGGCCCCACGGACGTGGCTACCTGCGCGCCGTTCAGAAGATCACTCCCGACACCTGGTTTTTCGACGGCCACTTCAAGAACGACCCCTGCATGCCGGGCACTCTGATGCTCCAGGGTTGCACGCAGGCCATGGCCTTCTACCTCGCCGCGCTGGGCTTCACCATCGACCGCGACGGCTGGCGCTTCGAGCCCGTCAGCGGCGCATCCTGCGAGATGCGCTGCCGCGGCCAGGTGACGCCGAAGTCGAAAGAGGTAGTCTACGAGCTCTTCGTCCGTGAGATCGACGCCGGTCCGAAGCCCAAGCTCTACGCCGATATGCTCTGCATCGTCGACGGACTGAAGGCATTTCACTGCGAGCGCCTGGCCATCGGGCTAGTCCCCGACTGGCCGCTGACCCGTCATCCGGAGTGGATCGACGAGGAGATCGCCCGAAGTCACGGCGACGACCGTCCCGTCCTCGAAGCCGACGGCCACAGATTCGACGAGGCGGCCATGATGGCCACCTGTCTCGGCCGTCCCTCCGACGCCTTCGGCCCCATGTACCGCCCCTTCGACGGTGCGCTACGCGCCCCCCGGCTTCCCAACCCGCCCTATCTCTTCATCTCGCGCATCAATGACGTCACGGCCCCTCCGAACGCTATGGAGCAGGGCACCACGGTGGTCGCCGAATACGACGTCCCTCGCGATGCTTGGTATTTCAAGGAGTCCAATACGGGCGCCATGCCCTTTGGCGCTCTCATGGAGGTGGGCCTCCAGCCCTGCGGCTGGCTCGCGAGTTACACCGGCTGCGCCCTGACTACAGACCGGGAGCTCTTCTTTCGAAACCTCGACGGCACGGGAGAGGTCTTCCGAGAGGTGACACCTGAGACGAAGCGCCTTCGCACGGAGGCTACCCTCAAGACGATCAGCCGCTCCGGCGGCATGATCATCGTCGGCTTCGACGTGGAGGTGGCCACCGGTGGCGGCGAGCGAGTTTTCGCAATGGACACGGTCTTCGGTTTTTTCCCGAAAGAGGCGCTGGCGAACCAGGCCGGCCTGACCACAAACGACGAGCAGCGCGCCCGTCTGAGTGACGAAGCACCACAGACCCCGGACCTGACCGTCCCCGGCGTAAGCGAATCGCTCACCATGTTCGACCGCGTCATGGGGAGCGCGGGCAGCCTGCCCGTCGAGGAGCCGAGCAATAGCCGTATCCGCTCAGAACAAGACGTCGACCCCTCCGCCTGGTATTTCAACGCCCACTTCTTCCAGGATCCCGTCCAACCGGGCTCTCTCGGCGTCGAGGGCATGCTCCAACTCCTCCAGACCTGGATGGTCGCAGAAGGGATGCACCGCGAGATCGCAGACCCGCGCTTCGTCCCCATCGCCACCGAGCGCAAAACCTCCTGGAAGTATCGCGGCCAGGTAGTCCCCGAAAACGAGCAGGTCACGCTGGACATGGAGATCACCGAGCGCTCCGAACCGGGCGCAGAGCGCCCCTACGCGGTGGCCACGGCGAGCCTGTGGGTCGACGGCACCCGCATCTACGAGGTCACCGACCTGGCCATGGAGATCGTCAGCGACCCGACGAGCAACTTCGTCCTCGACACCGCCGTCGAGTGCTCCTGGGCCTTCGATCCCGCCACCGACTCCTGGCTTCTCGACCACTGCCCGACGTTCACGCGGCCGGCGTTGCCGATGACCTCCATCGCCGATCTACTGGCCCGCGCCGCCGCCGACGCCACTGGCGAACCCGTCGTCGAGCTTCGCGACGTCCACCTTCGAAGTTGGGCCGTCATCGACGGTGCGACGAAGCTCACCACCCGCACCGAGACCGACGCCGACGGATGGTGCACCATCGAACTTCACGCGCCGGACAAGCCGCTGGCAACAGCCCGCGTACGCTGCTCAACCGACTGGCCGCAGGCCCCTGACTCGCCGGCCGACCTCGAAACCACGGAAGCCCTGGAAGACCCTTACAAAGAGGGCAAGGTCTTCCACGGCCCGGCATTTCAGCTCTTTAAGTGCGGTGAAGAAGGCACAGCGGGCTCCCGCGGTGTCCTCGACGCCTCGAAGACCGGCGTGCCCGTCGGCGAAATCCACCCGGCTCTCTTGGACGCCGCACTCCACATCATCCCCCACGACGGATTGCGCCGCTGGTCCGACGACGTCCCGGAAGACACCGTCGCCTATCCCCACAAGATCGAATTCTTGACCTTCCACGGGCCCATACCCACGGGCGACGTCGACGTCGAAGTACGTCTCACCGACGTGGCCGACGAACGCTTCGTCACCTTCCACATCCAATTTCTCGACGACGGCCGGGTCTGGGCCGATTTGGAGCTCGTGGAAGTGCTCTTCCCCATGGGCCGCATCGCCCAGGGCAAACCCGCCGAGCGCCGCGCTTTCTTACGCGACAAAAAATACGCCGAAGGCCTCGGAGTCTCCCGCTTCGACGGCGAGACTACGCGGCTTTCGGTGCGCGAATTCCGCAACAACGACTGGTTCGAGGGCACCATCGCCTCCGTCTACGAGGTCGACGGCGACCTCGTCGAGATGACCCGCCAGGTGGCCATCAAAGACCACCTGGCACGCCAACTCGAAGTCCACCCCTCGACCATCGTCGTCGACGGCGTCCGCGCCACCTGCGCAAGTCGGCCTGGCGAGGAATTCGAGGTGGAGGTGGACAATGAAGGGCCCATGGAGTTCGTCGTCCGTTAACTCCCCGATGGGGGCTGGCTATCGATCACGACGCGCCAACCGCAGGCACGCCTTGGCTGCCGAGGATTTCGGCCGCGCCTTTTGCGGCCGACATGAATAGCCACGCGGCCTTCGGCCCGTGATGGGCGTCTCCTCCGCTTCCTCCGATATAGGAGTGATCACACTCCATATTGACGAAAATGTCAGTCTCTTCGGTTGGGCTCTCTACGTACATTCAGAACTTCGACGAAGGCTCCTATGCCCGACAACTCCGGGCCAACTGGCAGCCATCGACCAAAAACCCACCATCATCGATCGTCGCTGGCACTGTCCTTGCTTCTCAAAATAGCAACGACATTCCCCCATTCTCGAGCACGAGGTACCGCCATGGATACCAAACCGACCAAACCGGTCCCGAAGATCGACGTCATCAAGATCGCGATGGGTGACGAGCGAGAAGGTATTCTGCGAGATGCTCTACAGCGCCGGGAGACGGAGATTCGCCGCGGCGACAACCCATTGGTGATCGTCGACCTGACTCAATACGTCCTCGGCGACGACTGTCGCCCCGACGTGGCCAGCGCTGTCTCCTGGGCGGTGTCGCAGGCCACGACGCAAGACGACGGACCGATGAACGTGGCCCTCGTCGTCTCCCGAGACCTCCTGCCCATGGCCTGGGCTCTCGTGGCGCAACACGGCAGTCTTCAGGCCAATATCGCCATCTTCTGCGATACCTCTCGGGCTTATCAATGGGCCGGCGAGCGCCTCGGATAGATTATCGGAAGCCGGTGACTACACCGCCATCTCCCGCAACTGCTTCAGATTTTTCAGGATCACCGACCCCGACTCCACGGCCACCAGGCCCGTGCGCTCGAATAGCTGCCACACCTCGCCGGCCCGCGATTTTCCGACCCCGGCGAGTTCAGCGAGTTGGCTTTGGCGAAGGGTGATCGGGAGCTTTCCCTTGCTGCCCTTGATCTCCCCGTAATTCTCGACCAGATGCAGTAGAATCCGGGCCAGGCGCGTCGTGGGAAGGGTCCCCAGAAGAGGCCACACCGGCACTTCGACGAGTTCTTTGCTGAACCACCGCCCGGCCTCCACACTTCGGCGAAATTCATCTTCCTCCCAGATCTCGCGAAGCGCCTCCTCGGGAACGGAGCAGATCGTCGTCTCCCCACGAGCCACCAGCTCGTCGCCTCCCTCCAGATCCTCGCGAATTCGCCCGTTGTCAGTACGCCCGAAGGCGTCGCCCCTGCGCAGACGAACCTTGTTATTTCCGTCGGCGCGCTTCACCTCGACGTCACCCTCCACCACCAGGACCACCTCGTCGGGACCGGCCCACAGAGGAATCCGGGCCGCATGACCCCAGCGCTCCACCCTTCCCTTTTCGACGACGCGCTTCAGAATCTCGTCGACCTCACCGCTTCCGATGAAATCGCGAAATAACCACAGGGACTGCTCTTCTGACATCTAATTGCTCCACGTTGTCCCCGGGCTCCCTCGCTGCGCTCGGTCACCCGGGGCTACCACTGGCTATCAGCTATCAAGCATAGCCACCTTTCCACCCCCTATCACCCCTCACCCATTACCCGCCCTTTCCCC
>SLPW01000285.1 GCA_007131755.1 Myxococcales bacterium
ATCTGCCCTGGCGTCTTTCTCGTCACCGCACTCCTCGCCCCCATCGCCCTCATCGTCTTGGCCGTGCTCTATTTCGTCCGCCCCGAAGTTCTCAAGAAGGAGATGGAGACGGAGACGATCCTCATCAACCGAGAGGAGATTCTATTCTCGCGCCGATACCCGACGTCCTATGAAGACGGCGAATCCCAGGACACGTCACTGGCGCTTCGCAAATTGGACTCCGTCGAGCTGTGCGCTGCCGATGACGAGGAAGACACCCCTTCGAAGCTCCTATTTATCGACGACGACGGCGAACACCACCTGGTGGGCACCTGTCTTCCCACCGTCGATGACAGCGAAGACATCGAAAAAGATCCCAACCAGATTGAATTGGAGTGGCTCGCCGACGTGGTCAACGAACATATCGAAACACTTCGAAACGTGGAGCTCGACTTCGCCTCTCTATGCGAACAGGTCGATAATGAGGACAACGAAGACGACGAGGAAAGCGAGGACGAGGTCATCGAGTCCGAGACCACGTCCACCCCGGCCTGATCTGTGGGCCGGCACGGCCAACGTCCCTACTTATCCTGCTCCTGCAGCGCCGCAAGCCCTTGCAGCATCTTCGGAAGATCCATCCCCAGCGTCTGCTTGATCTGCTCCGACCCACTGGCTGCCTTCAGCGGAAGCGCACCCTGCCGATCGATGCGATCGATATCGCTGTCGATGACCGTGATCTTGCCGATATCGATATCCTGCACCGTGGACATCATGGTGTCCAAGATGGTGTCGAATTGCTGCATCAAGAAGACGGGCCGCGCCGACTCATCTGCCTTATTCCAGGTGTCGATGAGTTCCTGAAGAGCGATGACGTTGGCCTTTCCTTCCTCGACGAACTGCGCGGCTTTGGCCTTGGCTTCCTCTTCCAATTCCGCCTTTCTGGCCTGTGCCGGTTGGACCACGTCGGCCTCGAGTTGACGCTTGACCTGTTCCAGACGTGCCTTTTGCACCTCTACATTGGCCCGCGCCCTCGCCACCAGCGCTCCCACCTGTCCTCGCTCCTCGGCGACCATGGCCTCCGCCCTCGTCTGGGCGTCGACGATCCGGCGCTTCGCCTCCGCCTTGGCGATCTCCATCTGAGCTTCCACCTTCGCCAGGGCTCTTTTTTCCTGGTTTTCCGCGTCCTCTTCACTGGCCTCAGCGCGATTGCTCGCCTCGGCCATACGGCTTCTCATCAGAAGCGCCGCCGACTGCTGACGACCAATGGAGTCCAGATACCCCTGGCCGTCCTGCACGGACTGCACGTTGAGGGTATCCATCACAAGCCCCAGACTCTTCAGATCGTCCTCGGCCTCCTCGCTGAGATTCTTGGCAAAGGTGATGCGGTCGTCGTTGACCTGCTCCGGCGTCATCGTCGCCAACACGCCGCGAAGATTTCCCTCCAGCGTCTCCTGGGCGACCTTCATGACGTCACCGCGCGACATTCCCAAAAACCGCTCTACGGCGTTTTCGATATGCGGGGAACGACTTCCGATCTTGACGTTCGCCACGGCCCGCACCGTAAGCGGGATTCCGCCCTTGGAGTAGGCGTTGGTGACGTGGAGATCGATGACCATATTCGTCACGTCCAATCGATCCACCCGATGCCACAACGGATTTCGAATCTCACGACCTGAGCGCAATAATTTGTACTTGCCCTTTCCCCCGCTGAAGACCAGCACCTCGCTCGGTTCGCAGACCTCCGTCAGGTGTTTGACCACCATATAGATGCTGAATACGGCCAACACGCCGACGCCGACGACTATTGCGATGATTCCTTCCATTGGTCCTGTCCTTTATCCCTCGTCACCAACCCGCTGAGGTCGGTGGAATCCAGATTCCGAATTCGTCGTCTTGTGCCGTAACGAGTCTACTCATCCGAGTTGTCCTGCCCCTTCCTTCTTCCCTGCGAAAAGGAAGTACGAATCGTCTTCGTATTGGCGACTCCCTTCGGTCCGCCCTCTTTGGAACTCTCCTCTTGTTTCGTCTCCGCCAGACGACTGGCGAGGCGCTTTCTCTGCTCCTGGCTGACCCGAGGTAGGCCGCCGCCGTCGCCGTCTTGTGGCTCTCCGGAGCCACCGCCCGGCCCCTGCGGCCCCGATCCTCCCTGGGGCCGTCTCTGGCCGGTGAGGACGCCTCCGATATCGATGCCGACGCTATTTCGCATCTCTTCGAAGATTCCGCCCACGATTCCCGGAAAGGCGCTGACATAATTCGGAAGCGTCCGCCCCGAACCGCCGTCGATGAGGGCCACTTCTCGCACCTCCACTTGCCGGGCAGCATCGGCGACCTTGCCCATCACCTGCTCCATGCGCTGGAGGATGAAGACATCCATCGCCGCGTCGCCGGCCTCCTGCCACACCTGCGTCGTCATGCGCAGCACATCTGCCATCGCCCGGCCCCGCTCGGCCACCTCGGCGGCCTCTCCGGCAGCGATGAGCTCTCTCGCCTTCTTCTCCATCTGCGCCGGGATGACCACATCGGCCTGCAGGCGAATCTTCTCCAATTCCGTACGAACCCGCTGCAACTCTTGCTCCGCCTGTGCGCGAGCGGCCAATCCCCGGGCCTCGGCCTTCTCCTCTTCGGAGCGGGCCTTCAACTCTAATTCGGCCTCCAACTCGCGAAGTTCGTTTTGCTTTCGCTGAATCTCGGCCTGAGCCCTGCGTCGGGCCACCTCTCCACGTCCCTGGGCCTCGGCTTCCTTTTCCTCGGCGGCGCGCACGGCCCGCGACTCGGCGACCTCGGCGATCTTGAGAATCTCGGCGATGCGCTCGCGGCCGATGCTGTCCAGATAGTCTCGCTCGTCGCTTACGTTTTGAATCTTGAGCGTGTCGATATGCAGCCCCAGCCCTTGCAGATCGGGCTCCGCCGTATCGGCGAGTCGCTTCGCGAACTCCAGTCGGCTCTCGTTGACCTCTTCCGGCGTCATTGTAGCGAGAACTCCGCGAAGATTACCCTCCAGCGTCTCCTGAGCCACCCGTTGGATCTCTCGGCGATTGCGCCCCAGAAAACGCTCGATCGCGTTGCCGAGATAGGGCCCACTGTCGATCTTTACATTCGCCACGGCCTGCACGTTCAGGGGAATTCCGCCCTTGGAATAGGCGCCCTGGATCTTGACGTGCACCGGCATCACCGTCAGGTCCAGCCGATTGACCTCCTGCCAGACGGGAATGCAGATCCCGCGCTGCCCGTCGCGGATGACCCTATAACCCGTCGATCCGCCTCCGGCCGTAGACTCGCCACTACCGGAGATCACGAGCACCTCGTTGGGTCGACTCACCTGCAGCACTGCCTTGTACAGCCACAATGCCACCAGGATGACGAACATCGCCGCACCCAGGCCAACTGCTATCATCATTCCAGGTTCCATAATCTCCAATCCTCAGCGAAGGTAAGATACCGTTCGGCTTGTCGATCTCAGCTCTTCTTTTCCGCCAGCGACCGCGCGTCGATGACCTTGGCGACGTCATCTTCGATATCGAGCACGAAGCACTCGTCGTTCATATTCAGCACCACTCCCTCTTCTTCGGTCTCGGCTCGCATATCCACCGTACGCCCCTGGATATTGACCCGAATCCGACCCCGCTCTCCTTTCTCAATGGGCAATAAGACCTTTGCCTGAGCCCCCAGAAAATCGCGCTCCGTCGTCGTTCGCACCGCCGCCGCTTCACTGCCGGCCACGTGCAACATATAGCTGACGCCGAGCCCGGCGAATAACCCCATCGCCGCCGACAGGCCGATTCCCAACAGACTCTCCCCCATTCCGATGACGCTCATCAACAACCCGGTCAGCCCGAAAAAACAGGTCGCAAAGGTATAGAATTTGAAACTGAACCAGGGGCGGTATTTCTTGCCCACCCTCGTCTCAATATCCAACTCCTGATCGGCGTCGGCATCGACGTCGGCGTCGGCGTCCACGTCGAAGTCCGCGTCGGCGTCAACATCGAAGTCCACGTCGGCGTCGACGTCCAGATCGAGATCCACGTCCGCATCGCCCAGGCCTGCCATCACCGACAACAGAACGAAGACTCCCCCGAAGATAAAGGTTCCCAGATAGATCCAGATCATGGTCGGCTGCGCAATTTCCCTTGTCGGACTCGCCAGTGCTCTTCGTTACCTCATATGCGGTAAACAACTGGGGGGCCATCTTATTCTTAGCGGCCTCTTGATACAGGTTCACCCCTCGCCGATCAAGGTCGGCCTCTTGTCGAGATTGTGAATCAATACGCGCCGATCCCCGGGAATTTCGCTATTCTTCGCCCGTTGCCTCCCTGGCCATCGCGCCCCCCCTGGTCCGGGCCAGGGAACGACTGCCGACGGAAACCGTTCATCCTTTTTCACTTCTGGCCGCTTGATTTGCCTCTTTTTCTTGCTAAGGTAGGGAATAGTACCAGCCGAAGTCTGACTGCTGTCGAGACATCGTGATGAGCGAACGCACAAAAATCCTGACGCGCTACGCACTGGCGGCCATGGCCTTCGCCATGGCCCTTGTGCTGACCCCGCGGGCATTGCTGGACGTCACCGATCAAGCTGACTCCTACGAAATCCCCGTGGACATGCTCGATCCCTCCGAGGGCTGTCTGTGGTGCTCGGAAGTCCAAGATCTGGATGACGACACCACCTGCGGCGATACCGACGACTCAGATCGTCTGTGGAGCGATGCCGACGACTTCGAAGATGGCTGTGTCGATATCACCATCCTCGAGCCCAGCGCTTGAGAGTTCCCTCCTGCCCGCCCCGTATAGCCTCGAATTTCCTTGTCCACTGATGATGTCCCTCCACCGACGGTGCCGATAGCAGCAAGGTCTCTTGCTTTACACGCGCCCCCTTTCCCTATATGTACACCCCAACTTTGACCTGAGAATCGAGCACCCGGTAGTCATTTCCCTTTTCTACACAACCTGACAGTCGCCCCCGCCGAACCCGGTCTTTTTTCCGGTGCGGTACGCGAGGCAGTGTCTATCTTTTTTTCAGAGGAACCATGAGTAATCGCCATAACATACCTGCACCTCCCTCGGGCGACTATGTTCGCTACATCCCCCTCGGTGGACTCGACGAAGTCGGCCTTAATTGTGCGCTCATCGAGTGCAACGGATCGATGTTGATGGTCGACTGTGGATTGACCTTTCCCGAGACCCGTGAATTCGGCGTCGACGTCCTCATCCCCGACTGGTCCTATGTGATCGACAACCTCGATAAGCTCGACGGACTCGTCATCACTCACGGCCACGAAGACCACATCGGCGCTGCCCCCTACTTTCTCAAAGAGGTCGACGTCCCGGTCTACAGCGGTGAATTGACCCTGGGGATGCTCCACAGAAAGCTCCAGTCTCACGGGCTGGGCAACGACGTCGATCTCTACGGCGTCGACGCGGGCGACCAGCTCGAAATCGGCCCCTTCGTCGTCGAATTCATCGACATCAATCACTCCGTGCCCAACGCCATGGCCATCGCCCTGCACACGCCCCTGGGCACGGCCCTGGTCACAGGAGACTGGAAACTGGACCAGACCCCCGTCTTCGGCGACCCCGCCGATCTTGGACGGCTATCCGAGCTCGGCGACGGAAATATGCTCGCCCTCTTCGGCGACAGCACCAACGCCAACGTGCCCGGATTCTCCACAAGCGAGCGCGAAGTGGTCCGCGGCTTCGCCGACGTCATCGACGAGGCCCCCGGTCGCGTCATCGTCGGTCAATTCTCCAGCAATATCTTCCGCGTCGCCGGACTCCTCCAATTGGGCTACGAGCGAGGGCGCAAGGTGTGTCTGATGGGCACGAGCCTCGTCAAAAATACCAATATCGCCCGCGACTCCGGCTTCTTCCCCATGCCTCCCGAAGACGTCCTCATCAAGCCCAACGAGATCGACGACTATGCCGACGACGAGGTGCTCATCGTCTCCACGGGTAGTCAGGCCGAGCCCCGCTCGTCGCTGGCCCGCATGGCTCACGGGGACCACCGCAATATCGACATCCAAAAAGGTGACGTGGTCATCCTCAGCGCCCGTCGCATCCCGGGCAACGAATTCGGCATCAACTCCATGATCAACAGCCTCCTCAAGCGTGGCGCCCGCGTCGTCACCGCCGACGACGCTCCCATCCACTGCACGGGCCACGCAAAGCAGGAGGAGATGAAGTTGATGATCAACCTCACCAAGCCCCGCTATCTGGTGCCCGTCCATGGAGAGTACCGAATGCGACAGCGCCACGCCGAGCTCGGACGCGACGTCGGCGTCGACGAGGCCCTGGTCATCGAAAACGGCGATGTCCTGGAGTTTACGGACAGCTCAGCCAAGGTCGTCGGCCAGGTCCACCACGGACGCCTCCTCGTCGACGGACGCAATATCGGTGATCCCGAGGACTTCCAACTTCACGACCGCCGCAAGCTGGCCAACGCCGGAATCGTCGTCGCCTACGCCGTCCTCGATCTGGACCGCGGCGAGTTGACCGAGCCTCCCCAGCTTTTGCAGCATGGTGTGGTGGGTCCCTCCGATGGGGACGATATCCTCTCCGGCGCCGCACTGGCCGCAAATCGAGCCGTCGACGCCCTGTCCGACGACGCACGTCGCGACCTCTCGGAGGTCAAAGAGGCCATTCGCGTCGAGGTCCGGCGTCACTTCCGCGACAAGATCAACCGCCGTCCCGTGGTCACGCCCGTGGTCCACGCCCTTTGATCCACCGATCCGCTACCCGGCGCCTGACGTACCGCCCCTGCCGACACCGATCCGAAAACGATCAAGAGCAGGCTCAACAAAGGGCGGTACGCCGGGGGCTACGGATCACCCTCGACGTCCATCCTTGGATCTCTGCCCCTAAAGTTGGCTCCGAACCCTTATTTCAA
>SLPW01000392.1 GCA_007131755.1 Myxococcales bacterium
CAGCGCCTGCTCGCCGAGGATGGACTCCACCGGATCGCCCGGTGCGGCCCGCATCGTCAAAAACACAAGCGTGACGACGCCGATGATGACGAGGATGGAGGCGAAGAATCGTCGGACGAGGAAGGTGGTCATGAAACCCGTGAGAATTGAAAATGGAGAGATTCGTCCCCGTCCTCGATGGGGTCGGGGAGCCACAAAATAATGTGTTTGATCGGGTGGTGCAATGAAGGTGGGGCAATTTCGTGGTGATCACTTATACTTAGATGGTATCCGAACAGGCGTTGCTGTTTACGATGGCCTCGAATTGGGAGCGTTCAAGAGGCTCAGACTCTTGTGGGAGCGCGGGCTGCCAGCCCGCAATGCGGCCAAGCTGGCCGTGCTCCCGGGTGAGAGAGGGACCACTAGACAGAATCGAGGGGATCTGGAAGGTTTCGAGCCGATGAGGTTGGAGCGTGGAGGTCGTCTCGAAGCGGGAGTAGAAGATGTTGCTAGTCATCGATGTGGGCAATACGAATACCGTGCTGGGAGTATACGATGGCGAGGAGCTGGTGCGTCACTGGCGACTGCAGACCCATCATGGGCGAACCAGCGATGAGCACGGCATTTTCCTTCGCCAGCTCTTTGAGTTGTCGGGGCTCGACGCCACGGCGGTGAAGAGCGCCATCATCAGTTGTGTGGTGCCGCCGATGGAGGGATTGTTGGTGACGATGATCGGCGATTATTTCGCATGTCAGCCACTGGTGGTGGGACAGGATATCGACGCCGGAATTCCCGTATTATACGACAAGCCGTCGCAGGTGGGGGCGGATCGGCTCGTCAACGCCGTGGCGGCCTGGGAGCGATGCCAGTCGGCGTTGGTGGTGGTGGACTTTGGCACGGCCACGACGTTCGATGCCATCTCGCACCGGCGCGAGTACCTGGGAGGGGCGATCTGTCCGGGGATCACCGTCTCCAGCGAGGCCCTGTTTCGGGCCGCCAGTATGTTGCCGCGCGTGGAGTTGGCGAAACCACCGAGCGTCATCGGTCAGACGACGGTGCACTCCATTCAGGCCGGGTTGTTATACGGCTATATCGGGCAGATACGGGAAGTGGTGCGGCAGATGAAGAAGGAGTTGGAGGGACCGGTGGAGGTGTTGGCAACCGGGGGACTGGCGAGATTCTTTGCCGATGAGACGGATATCATCGACACCGTAGACGAGCTGCTGACCCTGGAGGGCTTGCGATTGATCTTCGAGCGTGCCGATCTTGGATAGGATACGATCGCAGGAGATCCTACCAGGGGTTCAGTCGTCGTCATCCTCGTCATCGTCATCGCCATCGTCGGAGGAGCTTGTGTCCTCGCGGAGAATATCTTCACTGAGCATGTCCTGAGCTTCAGCGAAATTACCCTGAGCCATGGTGGACAGTGGCTGGTAGAAGGCGAAGACGAGCAGGCTGGTGCAGATGAGCCCGAATGCGCACAGAGAGGTGGGAAGGGCCTTGCCGTCGATCTCCAACTTCTTGAATGCGAAAAAGAAGGTGTAGGGCGGAAAGAGGATGATGGCCAACCCCACCGGGGTGCTGAGCCGAAAACCATATTTCGCCAGACGAAAGGCGCCTACGAAATAGGCCACGACGCCCATGAGGATGATCAAGTTGAGGGCCACAAGTTCCATGAAACCTCCGGGAATGTCGGTGTCGTCGGGACACCAACCCAAAACTGGACCCGATTGATGTAACCGACGAGCGCGAACAGTGTCAACCTCGGGGGGGATTCTGCCCTTGAACTTCTGGCGGGGATGACAACAATGAGCGGCGATTCAGTAGAGGAGTTGTCAATTGCGAGTAGCAGGGTCTTTGTAGACCGAACCATATGCCGAAAGAAGGGAGCCGACATGAGCAGCGAATTTCGAATCGACCGCCGAGACGTGGATTTCACGCTTTACGATCATCTGGGATTGGAAGACCTGTTGGAGTTGTCTCGCTACGAGGGGTTCGACCGAGAAACCTTCCAGATCATTCTGGGGCAGGCCGAGCGCTTTGCCGCCGAGAAGTTGGCTCCGACGACCCAGGAGGCCGATGAAGAGGGGTGTCGGTTGGAGGACGGCGAGGTTTTTATGCCTGAATCCTACGAAAAACTTTATCGAGAATTTTGTGAGATGGGGTTATTCGCGCCGGTTCATAATCCGGAGTACGGAGGAATGGGCCTGCCCCATGCGATCGGGGTGGCACTCATCGAGATATTCATCGGCGCTCATCCGTCGTTTATGTTCACTCCGGGGCTGACGACGGCGGCGGCACATCTCATCGAGGAGTATGGGACGGACGAAGACGTCGAGACGTACTGCACGAAAATGTATACCGGTGAGTGGGCAGGGACGATGTGCCTGACGGAGCCCCAGGCGGGATCGGCGCTCGGGGAGTTGACGACGGTGGCGCGTCCGGTGGAAGGAGAAGACTACTTCCACATCGAGGGCAACAAGATCTTTATCTCCGCCGGGGATCATCAACTTACGGAGAATATCGTCCACCTGGTCCTGGCACGGGTCGAAGGCGATCCGGAGGGAACGAAGGGGATCAGCCTGTTCATCGTTCCCAAGCGGCGGATCGAAGACGATGGTTCTCCCGGTGATCTCAATGACGTGACCATCACGGGCATCGAGGAGAAGATGGGCATCCACGCCTCGCCGACCTGTTCGATCTCCTTTGGCGATGACGCAGACTGCCGGGGATGGCTCGTCGGCGAGCGGTGCAAGGGATTGCGCTATATGTTCTTGATGATGAACGAGGCCCGGCTGATTACGGGGTTGCAAGGAGTAGCGATCGGAAATGCGGCCTACCAGAACGCCCTGGAGTATGCCCGCGAGCGCGAGCAGGGACCGAAGGTGACGGACCGCAGCGAGGAAAAAACCAGCGTGGCGATCATCGAGCATCCAGATGTGCGGCGAAATCTGATGATCATGAAGGCCTATGGAGAGGGACTTCGGGCCCTGACGTATAACGTGGCCTTTATCAGTGACTACGCCTATTACGCAGACGACGAGGCCGAGGCCGATCGGGCTCAGGACATGATCGATCTGCTGACGCCGATCTGCAAAGCATTCTCCTCGGATGTGGGCTTCGAGATGACGGAGCTGGCGATGCAGGTGTTGGGAGGTTACGGATATATCACGGAGTATGGTGTCGAACAGTTGATGCGCGACGTCAAGATTGCCTCCATCTACGAGGGGACCAACGGGATCCAGGCCCTGGATTTGTTGGGACGCAAGATGCGTCAAAAAGGGGGAGCCCTATTTATGACCTGGCTGCAGGAGATCACCCAATTCGTGATGCCTCTAAAGGAGGATGAGGTCTTCGGCGATATGGCCACTCGTGTCGACGAGGCCAAAAACGCGTTGAGTGAAGCAGCGCTGGGATTTCAGGCTCAGGGCAAGGAGGATCCGGAATATCCGCTTCTCCACGCCACCCCCTTTCTGCGCATGTTTGGTCACGTCGAGTGCGCGCGTCTGTTGCTCCAGCAGGCGACAGTGGCCCGGAACAAACTGTCGGAGATCTGGGAAGAACAGGGAGTGGACTCCGACGATGAGGAGGCTCGTCAGGGCCTGGTCGACAGAAACGAAGAGGCTCGCTACCTGGCGAATAAGATCAAGACGGCCTCGTTTTTCATCTATCAACTCCTTCCGAAGGTCAATGGTTATCTGACGAGCATTCAATCGGGAGATCGCAGCGCACTCGACATCGCATTATAAACGATGTATGGGAACGTCAGCGTGTAAATATCGGCGAAGCCAATTGCGAAAGGTGCGGCAGCAGTGAGCACCTGTGGTTGATTCGCCAATCAAAAGAGGGTCCGGGGTGAAACGAGCGCCTCCGGGCCCTCTTTTTTGATGACCGGGGGCACGACAGTTAGGGGGGCAATGTCTAGATTAGAGACGAGAAAATCACAGGCGTTGACACCTGATTTACAAGAGTCGACAATTGCGCCTCTTGTAGATGAACAAAAGTCGTCGCTTCCAACTTCGCCGGTGTGTGCATCACTTACGACGATAGAGCGTGGCGCGACGTGAAACCGGTGTTGTTGTGGAATTTTGTAACGAGCCCGAGGATCCGCCTGGGCTCAGAGGAAGATAAGGAGTCGGAAATGCCAGCTCGAAATACGTTCGCCGCTACTCGTCGCTCACACGCCATTCTCAAGCGAATGCGTCAGGGGGAAGGAGTGACGATTCGACAGGTGAGTAAAGAGTTCGGGATCCAATATCCCCAGGCACGGGCAGATCTGAAGTTGTTGGAGGAGTTATACGATCTGAATACCTATCGCGACGGGCGCATCAAGGTGTGGGAGATGTCGGGAGTGCGAGACAAGGCGACGCAGGTAGGTATCGTCGCCGCGTTGGAGTTGGGAGGAGTGGCCCTGGACGTCTTCAAACACACGCCCTACGGGGAGCGCATCGACGAATTGACCGAAGATTGGCGTCGTCAGGTTCCGGATGCACAGCGGGAGCGGATGGAGCGGCTTTCGAAGGGGCTGGTGTTGCGGCGCAACTGGTTGCCCACCGACTCGCGGCGCATGCTGGAGGCGTTGGAGGAGTTTCTCGACGCCATTGCGCTGAAGCGGGCTGTGGAGATGCGTTACGAGCGCGCCGATGGCCAAGAGGACGACTATATTGTCGTGCCCCGCCGTCTGATCTGGTATCAGGGACGGTTATGGTTGCAGGCTGTGGACGAGGGCGATCAGAAGCTATTCGACGTCGCCGGTGTCCTAAAGACGAAGTGGATGTCGCGAGAAGCATTTGTGGAGCGTCGCGTCGAACAAAGGCTGGCGCAGATGTCGCCAGGACAAGAAGAACAGGTCGACTCGACGGAGACGGCCGATGAAGAAGGAGCTCAACCGCAAGAAGAGCCCACGCAACGGGAGTTGCTCACTCAGGAAGTGAGTGCGGAGGTGGAGGGCTGGTTCGAGTTGCAGAGCCGGGAGAAGGAAGACGAGTATTTTGAAGATGCCTTCGGGATTTATGCCGACAATTTCGAGGTGTCTACCGTGGAATTGAAGGTGCAAAATTCGTGGGCGAATTATCTGAGGCGCTATCGACTCCATCCCTCTCAGGAAAACGAGGAAGGAGAGGATGGACTTCGGGTGCGCTTCGAGATCGGGATCTGTCCGGAGTTCAAGTCCTTCATCCTGGGGATGGTTCCGGACGTGGAGGTGTTGTCGCCCGATCATCTTCGCGAGGAGTTGGTGGAGCGCACCAAGAGGTGGAAGGGGTAAATGGGGCCGGGAAGGCGACGTCAGTCGATGGCCATCCTATATGGAGGTGTTTGGGTCGGTCGGTAGCCGAGGTTGATCTTGCGAATCGAATTCGACGTGTCGACGGCGTGCAAGCGCAGCACGGTTTCGCCGCGATTCTTGCGAATTGCCGGGGGATGAAGGTCGGAGGTGCCGTATTTTTCCTGCCACTTTTTCGCAGATTTTCGGTCGGTGATCACATTCCAGGCCGGACGAAATTGGTCGCGGATATGAGCGGCGATCGCGGAGGCGGTGTCGTTTCGAAGGACCATGTGGGAAGCCTCCAAGAATCGGCAAAAGTGTTTGCGGCTTCCCAGGAGGAGGAATTCGCCGCTGTCGCGGATATATCCCATGTTGACTCTTCGCGAAGTATCTACGGCGGCGTCGTGTTCCTCGATGATCGACGAGGGCACGAAATCAGTGTCCAGCGCGAAGAGGATGTAGTGGTCGGTATTTTCCACAAGTTCAATGGAGTCCACCACATCGGGGAGCGCCGTGTCGGGAAGGACGAAGCGATACCCGACCCACAGTTCGGCGAGGTTCATGACGAGGGCTTCCGTCTCCATTCCGGAGGTGGGGTCGATATAGTTGGCAAAACGAGGAAAGGCGGTGCTGGTGGATACGGCGTCGTCAGCGTCGTCGATAAGGCTGCGCAGGGAGACGGCATCAAAACTTCGAGCGCTCAAGAATTTTTGGGCAAGACCAATGGGATCGAGGGTGTGGTCTCCGAGGTGAATGATGGAGTCCTGGATGGGAGTGCGATGCTCCCATACGCCTCCATAGGACTGCACGATACACTCGCCGATGAATTTTCCCACCGCCAGTGGCCAGTCGTCTTCGACCTGTGTCTCGTCGCGGTACAACTCATCGAGCCTGGGCATGGCCTCCAGAAAGTCGTCCAATAGGTTCAATTCCAGGCGGGGGATCGATTCCTTGGTCAGGGGAAGGGTGGTGGGACTGGCGGAGGAGGCGGCGGCGACGAGGTTGTGCATACAGCGCTCCAGAGTGATCTCGACGCCGATCGCCCCTTGAGTGATTCGGAAATTGGAGGTCTCGATATCCTGACTGCCCGGAAGCAGAGCCCGGTCGGAAAAGCCGATGGGCTGGATGACGTCGATGGATTCCTCGAATTGAGAAGGCCAGATCGGGGGATCGATCTGGGCGACCAGGTCTTGCAACTCCTCGTTGCGCTGGCGCTCTCGCTGCATGACGGCGGTCATATCGATCTGACGGGCGTCCATGGCCGGCTGTCGCGCCGGATCCCCCGCCTTGGGTCGCTTCGCCAGGCGTCGTTGGTTTTCGCCCTTTCGCCGCCGGTGATCCGAGGAGGGACTGCGACGCTCTTTGCTCTGGCGTTGGGGCCGGTTTCGGTCCCTGCGTGCGGAGGATTTCGAGCGTTTGCGACGGTCGCTGCGGGACTGAGGCGGTGAGGATTCGGGGGGACGAGATGGCTTCGGAGCAGGACGGTCAGGGGACGGGGGCCGGGCCGGGGGATGTTGGGGGGAGCCTGCGAGCAGTACGGCCCAGGGCTCTTGAAAG
>SLPW01000552.1 GCA_007131755.1 Myxococcales bacterium
CCGGGCCCCCAACATCCAGAGCCCACCCCACGCTCCTCACACCGGCCCTCCCAACCCACAAAACCCCTCCCCGGCTTGACCGGGGAGGTGGGCACAGGCGCTGTCCCGCCTGTGCTCGGAGGGGCAACCCCAACATCCCACCACCCCTAACGCAGCCCACCGCTGCGCGCCCCGAACGGAGCAAGGAAGTACTCTTGAGCCAGCAAAGCGGACCGAGGTAAGCGCGAAACCGAGCAAAGCAGCAAAGCGAAGCAAAGCGCACCGAGATAAGCGCGAAACCCATATTTGACGGGGGAGCACTGGCGAATCGTCTCGTGAAATTTTGAGCAAGAGTGATGCAATCGAACGGAGTGGAGACCGGAGGTCAGCACAAGGCCGGTGTGGCGAGGGTAGCGGCGTGGTTTTGTCTCCGAAAAGTTCGACCTGGATGGTTGGGTCGAGGTTTTCGGCGGCCGACCACCGGCATTGAAGGCAGCCCTCAAGTGGTCGTTTGCGCCGTGGTGCAGGCGCCGAAAATAGTGTGACGTGGGGTGACCCAGGGCGTTGTTGGAGGCATTCGACGTCGACTCGGCGACGGTAAGAGGTGAATGGACGTACGTCTATTTGCGGCGCCTGCACCACGGCGCGTAACACGGCATTTGTGGGGAGGTGGTTTCGGCAGGTTGGGGTTTACGCAGGCCGGATCGGTGCCCACTTCTGGGCTGATGCGGATACCTCGGTCGGTTTTTCCCGGTCGGTTTTTCCCCCGGAAAGCAAAGCGGATCGAGGTAAGCGTGAAGCGTAGATATGACGGGGAAATCCGGCGAAATCTCGGATAAAAATAACGCAATCGAGAGGGGTGGAGTGAGAAAACGGACCGAGGCAAGCGCGAAGTCCAAATATGACGGGTGAATTGGCCCCCCTTTTGCTGGGCCGGTCGAGTGGTCGGTGACGGCCTTCAACACCGCAGTGTCCGCAGACTCTGCTGGGCGACGAGCTCCGGGGGAATCCTGATGGGTTCGCTACCAGGATTTTCGATGGACGTTTCTCTCCAGACGTCCTCCATGAGATCGAAAAGACGTGTCAATTCCGGATCGTTTCTTCGGCCCTCTTGATGATTGGCGACAATCTGATTCTGAACCGGCTCGGGCAGTCGCTTCAAAATGAGCACTCGCAGGCGAAATTCGGTGGCTCGATTCATCCCTGTCGGTTCCTGTCCCTTCTTTTCCCATTTCAGCACAGCTGCGTGAGTGACGCCGAGCAATTCGCCGAACTGCGTCGTCGTATGCTCCATCCAGTGGCGCACAAAACGCACTTCCGCTCCTGACAAGGGCCCGGGTTTGGTCGTCAGCCCTGCCAGCACCGCCGTACGGAGGTGATTGGCATTGATATCCGGAACCCACTCCCCGCGAACCTGCGTCATTGGGACATCCACCAAAATGACCTCGAAACCGAAGCGCCGGTCGATATATGTCTGTTCCTTCTTCGTGTTGTTGGTCATGGGCTTGCCTTTAGCTGCTCAAGTCGATCAACGTGATGATAAGCATCTGGGGATCGTCGTCGAAGGAGACGATCACGCGCAGTTCTCGTTCATCAACGGTCTTGCCGCGTATCGAGTACGACCAAGCCTGGTGAAAGTCATCATATTGGTCCTTGCGCTTTTCATGCCACCCGTTGCGCAAAACAAAGAGCCACTCCGGCTCTGTAATACTGCGCTCATACCCTCGCTCCCGGGCATGCTTGAGCAGTACGTAGTTGCCGTCTTCGGCAAACTGGCGCACTACCTCTAAGAGATCCGGGATTTTCGGGCGATCCGTCATCTCATCATCCGTGAAATTTCCCGTCACCAGTGGCGTCAGTCCTTGACTGTAACTCAGTAACAATATGGACTCCCCGTTTATGCCCGTCAAGGATTCAGAAGTGGAGAAAGCGGTACGGAGAAAGCGGACCGAGATTAGCGCGAAGCCCCGAGATGGCGGGGAAACTCCGAGGAGAAAACGGACCGAGGTAAGCGCGAAACCCATATCTAACCGAAAGCCGACCGAGGTAAGCGTGAAACGTAGATATGACGGGGAAATTCGGCGAACAATCCGGCGAAACCTCGGGCAAGAGTGATGCAATCGAAAGGGGTGGGGCGCGGACGTCAGCGCGAGGGCGGTGCACCGAGGGTAGCGGTGTGATTTTGCCCCCCGAAAAGCACGGCCTGGACGGTGATTGGCCCTGGAGATGACCAAAACGAAGTGGCGTCGCATAGGAGCATGAGCGGTCCGCCGTGAAGCGGCGTGCTTCTTCGAGACGTTGGTAAGCTGTGACGGTGGCGCCGGCCAACATACGCCATCGAAGGCAGTCCTCAAATGGTCGTTTTCGCCGTAGTGCAGGCGCCGAAAATAGCGGGACGTCGGGTGACCCTGGGCTTCGTTTGGTCATTCGACGTCGACTCGGGAGCGACGCTCAGAGATGGATGGAGGTACGTCCATTTGGGGCGCCTGAACCGCGGCGCGTAAAGCCGCATCTGGGGGGAGCTGGATTTCGGTGAATCAGCGCTTATTGTGGGGCTGATGTGGATACCTCGGTCGACTTTCCTCGTCTGGTCGGCTTTCCTCGTCCGACACTTCAGCGGCGATACAGCCACTGCAGAAACCTTGCGGAACGGGTGCGCAGCGGACTTTACCGATGACGGGCTCCTGATTCGCGGGTATCAGTCCGCCGCAGCGAAATGCGCCATTTGCTCCGAATGCGCCTTGGTGAAGGCGGGACGGGATGTGGCGCGCTCAATATACGCCTTGCAAGCGGGACGATCTGACAGTTCATTGACTGGTATCGATCCGCTGTCGATAAAGGCGTTCTGGTCCCGGTGATGATCATGGTTCGGCGCTCAACACGGGGATAATGTGCATACGTCGGTCGGCTTTTCGGGTATGCGGTCGGCCCGAGGACTGCCGATAGCGCGGACGCTATCGTCTTCGGGCTTCGGCAAACCGCGCCTTGGGCGGTGGGTAACCAGCAGATTTCAATCCGTAAACTCAATGACTTCTGCTGTTACGTAGATGGTGCGGGAGCCGTAGATCAGCACCGTTCGCCGTGAAGAGTCGGTGGTCATGTTGATGAGCGCTCGCGACCCTTCCTCGAGATTTGCCTGGTCGATCATATCCCGTTTTGCGCGCCCGACCAGGTCGGCTCGGCTGGGGCCGAGGCCGAATACCCGACGCTGTGTTGCCTCGCCAGTGACGGTCTTCACCACCCGAAAATTGGCCTCGCTCAGGTGGACCTGCGTATCCGTGGTATGTCCCATATTTCCCGTGGACACACTGCATCCCGACATGAATGCGGCCAATGCACAAATGATGGTGGCGAGCATTGCTGCCTGATTCTTCATCCGACTACTCCCAGCAAAAAATTGTCGTAATTGGTTTTCCCAGATGCAGAGAACGAGCCGTCGATTTGGATCGGCGCCGTCCCCCGTCTGGGGAGAGAATATCGGCCAATTACTACTACAGGAGCGGGGTCGGAGTCGAGACGTCTTCGCAGGCCGACCAACGGCATCGAAGGCAGCCCTCAAATGGTAGTTTGCGCCGTCGTGCAGGCGCCGAAAATAGTGTGACGTATGGCGTAGGGGGGATTTCGCCTGCTCGTAGCGTACCTGTGCGAGCTTCGCGGGGTCGAACTACATGACCCCGACGAAGCTCGCTTGTGCGGACAGGGCTGTCCGCGCTCCCAGCAAAAGAAAGCAAAAGGAGAGGCGACGTATCGGGGCAGACAGAGCGATGCGCTGCGAAGCAACATCACTCCATTTGGTGTTGTCACCTGTCGCCGGTTTCCCCCCGGCGGATGGTCACCGCGAGGCGCGATGGTGCCGTGATGTCACTTCGGGCAGTTGATCAGCCAGGGGACTCCGAAGCGGTCGGTGACCATCGCGAATCGCTTCGCCCAGAACGTCGATTCCAGTTCCAGGTCCACCGTTCCCTCCTCGCGCAGAGCATCGTAGATGCGCTCTGCTTCGGCGGGGTCGTCCATCTGAAGGGTCACCCGCACTCCTTGCGGTCGCCGGTGGTCGTCCCACTCCGGAATATCGGAGCCCATCAGCGTGGCGCTTCCCAGTGACAGCCGCGCATTCAGGACCCGGTCTTCCCAGGCCTTCGACGGTCCATCGTCGCCGTCGGGTGCCTGATCGTAGGTCATCACCTCCAGGTCCCCGCCCAGCAGCTCAGCATAATGCTCAAAGGCCTCTTGGCAGTTGCCGTCGAAATAAAGATAGGGGTGAATCTCCATGGATTATCTCCTTGTTGAAAGTATCATTGGTGGCAAATGTATTGACGAATAATCCGTCGTTGAAGGGTGAAATAAGAACCGGCCACCCTCCAGGATACGCTTGTTGGATCTATGTGGAATGATGCTCGATAAGCGCGAATAACGCCAGTCGCATCTGGTGATAGGAATCTTCTCCGAGGGCATGGCGATATTGGCGTTCCAGATCGGCGACGACCTCACGGGCGGTCATGATAAGCCGGAGGCCCTCTTTGGAATAACTGACCAGTTTTGCACGTCCGTCCGTCGGATCCGGACCTACCCGGATATATCCGCGCCCTACCAGTTCTTTGACCATCTGTCCCATTGCCTGTTTGGTGACCCCGGCGTCTCTGGCGAGTGCAGAAATTCGCAAGCCTTCCAGATCCAGATGGCGCAGGACCGATAGGTGCGCCAGGGTAACGTCGTCGAAGCCGGCCTCCACCAGGCCTTCGACGACCCGCGCTTCAAAGCGCCGAAACAGCCGAATTAACAATCGGCCCGTGGGCGCGGTTTCAAGGGGGCCGTTTTTCGATTCGTCGTCTTTCATTTCACCAGGGCCTCGAACTGTCATCGCCTGTAATGTCTGCAAACTCGGCGGCAAGGCCTCGGATGGTTTCAATACATCGATCCGGGGCCTCTTCCTGGGCAAAATGACCTACGCCCTCCAGGCGAAGGATGTGCGCCCGTCTAAAGACCGATTCGAGCCGTTGCAACTGCTCCGGTCGGAATATCGGATCTTTCAGGCCCCAGATCAACCGGCAGGGAAGATCGGCGACGGCATCTCGACGTTCCCAGATGGCGTCATACCATTCACTGTCCAGTTCACAGCCCAGCACCCAGGGGCCGCGCCGCTGCTTTCTCATGTCGAAGGGAGCCAGATAATGGCGATGAATCTCGGCGGTGAGTCTCGAGCTGTCGGCGAAGGCCATCTTCAGCAATACCCGAGGCGAAAAATTGGCCCAATAATACAGAAATCGCCCCACAGGGCTGCGGACCAGACGACTCGTCCAGACCGTCTTCGGATCGTCGCTCTGGCTCCACATCCAGGTGTTGAGCAACACCAGCCCCTTTACTCGTTGCGGAAATCTCGTAGCCCAGTCCAGGCCGATGGGACCGCCAAAATCGTGGAGCACCAGAATGCAGCGGTCCAGGTTTAACTTGTCCAAAAATGTCTCAAGCCGCCGGGCGTGGTCTGCGGGGTGATAGCCTCCGGAGCGAGGTTTGTCCGACAGTCCGAAGCCCAGATGATCCGGGGCGATGCAGCGCATGTCACGAGATAGATCCCTGATCAGATGACGGTACACGAACGACCAGGTTGGAGTTCCGTGTACGAAGACCACCGGCAGGCCAGCCCCTTCGTCTACATAATGGATCCGACCTTCGGGCATCTCCATGAAGTGGTGTGTGAAGGGATATTGATTTCGATCGAGCCAGGTCGGTGTGGTGACAGTGAGTTCGGTCATGGGCCTGCTCTCCGGCATAAAGTAAACCAGCTTTACTAAAGTAGCGCCGGGGCCAGAATAGTCAAGCAGGTTGATTAAACCGTTGCCATCCGAAACTTCAACCCACCACGTGATGGAAACAAAACGGACCGAGGTAAGCGCAATATCCAGATATGACGGGGAAAAAAAGCGGACCGAGGCAAGCGCGAAACGTAGACATGACGGGCCGAGCACTTTCTTGTTCCGGCGCTCCTTGCGGATCTCCTCTTCGGCCTCGCGCAGGAGATTTTCGGCGGATTCGAGGGGGCGTAGCTGTTCGGTGCCCCCTCAGTCGCGCTTGGCGCGCCAGCTCCCCACGGGGGAGCGGACTCTGTCGCTGTGATGCAGGTCTGGGGTTTTCGGAGGTGATTTACCGGTGATCGTCGACCATAGTAGGTTTCGGGCTTCTTGATGGTGAGCGTCTTTCCCCACTGGCGCGGAAGGATCAGCTGTTATTCGACCTTCTTCCGACCAAGGGCGTTGCGATGGTTCCCCGTAAACCGACGAACGTCATCGAAGGAAGCCCTCAAATGGTCGTTTGCGCCGCAGTGCAGGCGCTCAAATAGACGGACGTGGGATAGCCCCAGACGTTGCTTGCTGCATTCGACGGCGACCCGAAAGCGACGGTAGGAGGCAACGCAATATCACCCTATTTGAGGCGCCTGCACCGCGGCGCGTAACACGGCATTTGCGGGGAGATGGATCCGGCGGAGCACTGCTAGCTCTGCAGTCTGCCTTACGGCGCGGCGCAAGGCCGCGGTGGCGAGGATGAGTTGACAACGCTCCATGGCGAGTGATGAGTGTAGGCGAACCGTCGTCACGGGGTCTGGCGAGGGAGTTGTGGCAGGGCATCGAAATGGGCGTCGCGGGTGCAGAGTTCGAGGTTGTGTTCCACGACCAGAGCGGCAATCCAGAGGTCGTTGGTGGGGATTGGCGTGCCTTGATCTCGCAACTGCCGATACAACCTGGCGTAGTGATGAGTCGTCGCCTCCGACGCAAAGACGACGCTGACGCCCTGGGTGGCGAGAAATTTCTGGAGA
>SLPW01000526.1 GCA_007131755.1 Myxococcales bacterium
GCCATCAACGTCCCCGTAATCGACGCCGGGCAGGTGCCGCAGGCCCCCTCATAGCGGATCATCAACTCGTCGTCGACAAGCCCCATGATCTGTAGCCCCCCACCATCTCCCTGCAAGAAGGGGAGGATATGTTCCTGGATGACGGCCTCGATCTGGGGAATGCGGGGATCATCCATTCCCGGTCGGTCCTCCAGATCTTCTGCACCGACCCCTGCGGCGGTGGCCCCCATCTCGGGACTCGCGTCCTGGCGACTGGCCTCTCGGATGGGCTCGGCAATCTCGCGCAATAGCTCCGCCCAATCCGCCTCTCCATCCTGGGTGACCGTAATCCATCGATCGGCAAAATATACGGAGATGACGTGATCGATGGAAAAGATATCGCGCGCAAGCGGCACCGCTTCTGCCGACTCCTCGTCTTCGAAAGAGTGCGTCATAAAGCCCTGGGTGATCGGTTGATCGACGACGAACTTCATCGCATTCGGGTTCGGCGTAGGCTCAATTTCCTGGATCTTCATGCCAACTCCCTCACTCTTCGTGCCATACGTCGTGTTCACCCTCGGTGGACGCCTTCTCGCCGCCCTCGAGTGCAGCCAGGAGCGCATGCCATGGGAGCACGGCACATTTGACGCGCTCCGGACGCTGCGCCACACCTTCGAAGACCGTCAGGTGGCCCAATAGTTCTTTTTCGCCACCCTCCAGCTCTCCCGTCAGCATATGGCGAAACCCCTGCACCAACTCCTGGGCCTCTTCGATGCTCTTTCCCTTGATGCGCACCGTCATCATCGACGCCGCAGCCTTGGAGATGGCGCATCCCTGCCCCTCGAATTTCACCTCTTCAATCACCCCCTGGTCGTCGACCAGGGCGTAGACGGTGTAATTATCACCGCATAAGGGGTTTTCTCCCTCAGCGCGGCGATTGGCCTTCTCGAGAGCGCCAAAATTTCGGGGCTTTCGGTTGTGATCGAGGATCACCTCCTGATACAGGGCTCGCATACTCATACGCCGAAGATCTCCTTGACCGAATACAGTCCCGCCACAAGGCGGTCGATATCGATCTCCTGGTTGTAAAACGCCAGCGATGCCCGCGCCGTAGCCGGGATCTGAAGGCGATCCATGACAGGCTGGGCGCAGTGATGGCCGGCGCGAACCGCCACTCCTTCATCATCGAGGATAGTCCCGATGTCGTGGGGATGAACCCCGTCGACCACAAAGGAGATGACGCTGGCCTTGTCGGCGGCCTCTCCCACGATGCGAATCCCCCCCAACTCCTGGAGTCGATCCGTGCCGTAGGCCAGAAGTTCGGCTTCTCTTCGGGCGATTCGGTCCATGCCGATGCTCTCGAGATAATCGATGGCCGCTCCCAATCCGATGGCGGCAGCAATCGACGGCGTCCCGGCCTCGAATTTAAAGGGCAAATCGCTATAGGTCGTCCCCTCCCAGGTGACGCTGAGGATCATATCCCCGCCTCCCTGATAGGGCTGCATCTTCTCGAGCCATTCCTTACGTCCCCAGAGCACGCCAATGCCTGTAGGGCCACACATCTTATGCCCCGAAAAGGCATAGAAATCACATCCCAACTCTTGAACGTCCACCGCCATATGCGGAATGGCCTGAGCGCCGTCGACGAGCACCGGGACGCCCTTTTTGTGAGCCCGATCTACGATCTCCTCGATGGGATTGACCGTGCCCAGAGCGTTGGAGACGTGGTTGACGCAGACCAGCTTTGCTCCCTCGAGCATCTCGTCGAAGTCGTCGAGGATCAATTCGCCCCGGTCGCTCATGGGGATGACCGAAATCTCAGCGCCCTTCTCGTCGGCCAATATCTGCCAGGGCACGATATTGGAGTGGTGTTCCATGGCTGAGATGACAATCCTGTCTCCCTCGCCAATGAAGAGCCGACCGAATCCATGCGCCACGAGGTTGATGGACTCCGTAGTCCCGCTTGTGAAGATGCACTCCTTCGTTTCCGAGGCGTTGATAAACCGTGCGACCTTCTCGCGGGCCTGGTCGTAGGCGCGAGTGGCCCGCTGACTCAGGGTGTGGACGCCACGGTGGACGTTGGAGTGCTCACCGGAGTGATACCAGACCAGGCGGTCGATGACGTCCTGGGGCATCTGGCTCGACGCCGCGTTGTCCAGATAGGACAGCGGATGATCGCGCACGGACTGTTTCAAGATCGGAAAATCACTGCGGATTTCCTCCCAATCGCGCGGCCTCTCGGCGGCCTCTGCTCTTTTTTTGGCCGAAAATTCCATCACACGCCTACTCCCGGTATTTCCCAGGGCCCGCGACCAGACTGGCCGCATGTTCACTCTACTTCCGAGCCTGCCTCATCAACATCGACTCCAGGCGCTGCCGTAGGCTATCGACCTGGATATCCTCCAGAATCTCGGCGGCGAAGGCGTACGTCAGAAGCGACCTGGCGTTCTCCTCCTCCATTCCCCGGCTCAACAGATAGAAGAGCTGGTCGTCCTGAAGTTGACCCACCGTCGCTCCGTGAGAGCAGACGACGTCGTCGGCAAAGATCTCGAGCTGCGGCTTGGTATCCACCTGCGCCCGCCGGCTCAACAACAGGTTCTGGTTGAGCTGATTGGAGTCGATGCGCTGGGCGTCCTGGCGAACGAAGATCTTTCCGTTGAACACGCTGTGGGCCCGGTCGTCGACGATGGTCTTCTGAAGCTGGTAGCTCTTGGAGTCCGGAAGGGCGTGGTCCATCGCCGTATGGGTGTCGTGGACCTGTCTTCCGTCGATATAGACCAGCCCGTCCAGAGTGCACTCCACATTCGTCCCGTCGAAGCGGGCGTAAGAGTCGTTTCTGGACAGCTCTGCTCCCAGATTGACAGCCGTCGCTTCGTAGACCGAGTCCTGGCTCAGAGTAACCAGGTTGCGCGCCATATGCCGTGCATTCGTGGAGTCGCGCTGCACCTTGACGTGGCGCACCGTAGCGTTTGCCCCCACCGAGACCTCGTCCACCACGTTGTGGAAATAGGTCCCACCGTCGAACGTGGCGTACTCCTCTATCACCGTACACTCCGAGCTTTCCCCGGCGACGATGACATTTCTCGGATGGGCGGCGTATTCACCGGCCTCTCCGCTTCCCACGTACAAAAGGTGAATCGGCGTCTCCACCACCTGATTTCGAGGCACCACCAGGACTGCACCGTCATCGAAATTCGCCCCGTTGGCGTTGTAGAAGACGTCGTCTTCCCAGTAGTCGGCGATGCCGACATATTCCTCGAGTTCGTCAGCCCCCCCTTCTGCAGCGACCTGACTCCAGGTGGTCAAACGGACTCCCTCGGGCAGGGATTGCGTATTCGACAGCTCGGGCTGAAAACGACCGTTCGAAAATACCAGCGTCGCACCCCGGGCCTCCGGAATGCGCCGCTTTTCGATCACGGCCTCGTCGATTTCCACCGCGGCCTGAGAGTCCATGACGTACTCTGCGTCCACGATAGGACCGAGCTTGATGAACCGCCACTCCTCGTCTTTCGGCCCGGGTACGTCCAGCGATACCAATCGCTGCTGCGCCGATCTGCGAAAGTCAGCCCACCAGGGCGCAAGGCCCTCTACCGAGCGGGCTTTTCCATGCTCGATAGCCTGCGCCGTAAACCGATGGCGTGCCATCGTCTCCTTTCTCGTCCCTTCCGCCGTACTCATTACGCCACCCCCTGCTGTGCGGCGAGTTTTTCGTAGCCCTGCTCTTCGAGATCGATGGCCAGTTGTTTGTCCCCACTTCGGACGATTTTTCCGTCTGTCATGATGTGGACGTAATCGGGCTGCACATAATCCAGAATCCTCTGGTAGTGCGTTACCATCACGACGGCATTGTCGTCTCCGGCCAGGGTGTTGATCCCGTTGGACACCACCCGAAGGGCATCGATATCGAGGCCACTGTCGGTTTCGTCCAAAATGGCCAACTTCGGCTCCAACACCGCCATCTGCAGGATCTCGTTTCGCTTCTTCTCACCACCGGAGAAATCGACGTTGACGCTCCGATTTAGAAATTCCGGGTCCATATCGACGAGCTTGACCTTCTCGCGGATCAGATCGTCGAATTGGAGCGGATCGAGCTCCTCTTTGCCCTGCGCTTTTCGCCGCTCGTTATAGGCCTGGCGCATAAACTGGGAGTTGCTCACCCCCGGAATCTCCACCGGATACTGAAAGGCCAGAAAGACACCTTCCCGGCTTCGCTCGTCGGGCTCCAATTCCACGAGGTCCTCACCATCGTAGCTGATGGTTCCGGAGGTCACCTCGTAGGCGGGATGGCCGGCCAGGACCTTCGCGAAAGTGCTCTTTCCACTTCCGTTGGGGCCCATAATGGCGTGTACTTCCCCGGCTTTGACCTCGAGATTGACACCCTTGAGAATCGGCGTCTCGCCGGCGCTGACGTGTAGATCTTTGACTTCCAGTAGCATGTATCTTCCTTGCGTTTCGTTTCTTGCTTTTCGTTGCTTATCTCACGAGCCCAAGGCACGTGGCTTTCTTCGTCGGCCGCTTTCCACGAGCCCAAGGCACGTGGCTTTCTTCGTCGGCCGCTTTACTGCGCGGCCGATATGCTCGGGAGGACAAGCCGTCCCTGCGCGTTCCACGCTCCGACGGAGGTCGGCACTTCTGAACCCCTCCCCAGCTTGACTGGGGAGGTGGCCGGAGGCGTTGTCCAGCCGGAGGTCGGAGGGGCAACCTCATCTACCTCTTATCCAACGCTTCCTTCGAGCTTAATCCCCAGCAGCGCCTGCGCCTCCACGGCGAACTCCATCGGCAGTTCGTGGAAGACGTCCTTACAAAACCCGCTGATGATCATCGAGATGGCGTCCTCCTCGTCGATGCCGCGCTGCAAGAAGTAGAATAATTGCTCCTCTCCGATGCGCGACGTCGACGCCTCGTGCTCCACCTGAGCCGTCGGGTTGCGCACGTCGATATAGGGAAAAGTGTGCGCGCCGCAGCGATCGCCGATGAGCATGGAGTCGCACTCCGAGTAATTTCGCGCTCCCTCGGCCGACGGCGTCATCTTCACCAACCCCCGGTAGCTATTCTGTGAGACCCCGGCGGAGATCCCCTTGGAGATGATGGTGCTCTTCGTATTCTTTCCGATATGCACCATCTTCGTCCCCGTGTCGGCCTGCTGATGGTGGTTCGTCAGCGCCACGGAGTAGAACTCGCCAACCGAATTGTCTCCCTTGAGGATGCAGGAGGGGTACTTCCAGGTCACGGCAGAGCCCGTCTCCACCTGACTCCAGGAGATCTTGGAGTTGTCTCCCTCGCAGACACCGCGCTTGGTGACGAAATTGTAGATTCCGCCCTTTCCTTCCTCGTCTCCGGCGTACCAATTTTGCACCGTCGAGTATTTGATCTCCGCATTCTCCAGGGCCACCAACTCGACGACGGCCGCGTGGAGCTGATTGGTGTCGAATTGGGGCGCCGTACATCCCTCGAGGTAGCTTACGTAGGCGTCGTCCTCGCAGATGATCAGCGTGCGCTCGAACTGCCCCGTATCCTGGGTGTTAATGCGGAAATAGGTGGACAATTCCATCGGGCAGGTGACGCCCTTGGGCACATAGACAAACGAGCCGTCACTGAAGACCGCCGAGTTCAGCGCCGCGTAGAAATTGTCCGTATAGGGAACGACGCTTCCCAGATACCTCTCGACGAGCTCCGGATACTCCTCGACGGCCTCGTTGACCGAACAGAAAATGACCCCGGCTTCCTTGAGCTTCTTCTTGAAGGTCGTGGCCACGCTGACGCTGTCGAAGACGGCGTCGACGGCCACGTTCTGCAGCATCTTCTGCTCATGCAGCGGAATGCCCAGCTTTTCGTAGACCTCCAGAATCGCCGGATCCACCTCGTCGAGGCTGTCCTTCTTGGGCTTTTTCTTGGGCTCCGAGTAGTAGATGATCTCGTCGAAATTGGGCTTTTCATACTCTGCGTTGACCCAATCGGGCTCGGTCATCGTCTTCCAATGCTCGTAAGCCTTGAGACGAAATTGGAGCAAGAAATCCGGCTCGTTCTTCTTGGCCGAGATCTTGCGAATCGTCTCCTCGTCGAGGCCGGGTGCAAAGGTCTCCATCTCCACGTCGGAGTGAAATCCGGCCTCATAGGGGCGATCCAGAAAATTTTCGATATTACTGCTCATGTCCTTCCTCGACACTTTGTTGAAAAATGAATCCCTGTTGCGGGTTCATCATGAGGAGGCGGCGCTCAGCGCCCGGTCTCCTGCTGGAAAACTGTTCTGGAGATGACGGGCCACGGCGGTATCGTCGTTCATCAACACCTCGAGACTGATACCGTCCAATGTCTCCACCACAAAGCGCGAGATATGGGCCCACACGGGCCGAATCCCGCAATTGCAGCGATTGGCACACTCCTCCAATTCGCCGGTATGCCGCTCACAGATCTCTTCGACCTCGAAGATCCCGCCCAGAACACGGATGGCATCACCCACGGTAATCTCCTCTGCGTCCCGGGTCAGCACATAGCCACCCTGCACGCCGCGGCGCGAATCCACGAGATCGCCTTTCGACAACACGCGCATGATCTTCTGGGTATAGGAAAGGGACAGCCCTTCCTGCTCGGCGATCTCAGGCGCGGCAATCGCCTCTCCCTCCCCCTGCTCCGCTACCCGTAAAAGGCAGCGCAGCCCGTATTCTTCCATAGCCGTGATCTTCATCGCTTCTTCCTGTTTTCATTTCCGCGTCCCACACGCGCGGTCGGGGTCGATAACACACGGATTCGTAGACTTTCAAGGCTCAAACCACGAAAAACGC
>SLPW01000376.1 GCA_007131755.1 Myxococcales bacterium
CCCAGAGCGTGGGCGGCTTCGTCGGGAAGAGAGCTGTCGCGAAGTCCCTGGCGAAGGGCTTTGACGACGGCTCTATTGGAGTCGAAGGCGTCGCTTCCGCCCTTGAGGAGGACTCCGTTGCCGCTCTTGAGGCAAAGCGCTGCGGCGTCGCTGGTGACGTTGGGCCGCGACTCGTAGATAATCCCGATGACGCCCAGGGGGATGCGCCGGCGGGCGACCTGAAGACCGTTGGGGCGCGTCCACATGCTGTCGTGGCCGCCGATGGGATCGTCGAGGGTGACGATCTCTTCGATGGCGGCGGCCATGGATTCGATGCGCTCCCGGGTCAAGACGAGGCGATCGACAAAGGCGTCGTCGAGATCGTTGTCACGCGCCTTGTCGACGTCTCGTCGATTGGCCTCGAGGATCGCTTCGCAACTCTTGCGCAGGGCCTCTGCCATATGGGTCAGGGCATCATTTCGCGTCGCTGTGGACTGGCGGGCGAGGATGCGAGCGGCGTGGCGCACGGCTTCTGCGTCTTCAATGAGCTTCTGGGGGTCGAATGCTTCGGACACGTCTACTCCGGGGGATGGGGAAAATACGACGGTTCAAGATGAGAATTGTATGGCGCAGTGAAGCGGCGTCAACTGGATCGGGTGCCGCCAACCGAAGGCGGCGTGGAAATTCACGTCGGCTGCGGACGACGCGGCCGGCATCCCGGGGGGGACCGGTAGCTGGCGAGTCGTGAAAAATAGCCAGGCCATGGATTGTCCATCTCTCGCCGGGAGAACCGGAAGAACCGTTGAAATACTGCCAAAAAATGGGGGAGAAGAAATTTTCTCTCTTCAGGGCTTGACAACATTTGAGCCGTGAATAACGTACCCGGCGTTAGCACTCCGCAGGTGAGAGTGCTAATCGAGCGAAACACCGCGTTTCGACCTTCAAGGAACCCAATTTTTGAGAGAGGTGACAACCATGAGCATTCAGCCCTTGTATGACCGCGTGCTGATTCAGCGCGTCGAGAGCGAAAACAAGACCAAGGCGGGCATCATCATTCCCGATACGGCCAAGGAGAAGCCCCTGGAGGGGATCGTTCGGGCCACCGGAAAGGGCAAAGTCGCCGACAATGGTGAGACCATTCCTCTGCAAGTCAAGGAAGGAGACAAGGTGTTGTTCGGCAAATACTCCGGAACGGAGGTGACGCTCAACAACGAAGAGCACCTGATCCTTCGTGAGGACGAAGTTCTGGCCATCATCAACGACTGATCGATGGCAGTAGGGCGGCCGCGAAGAGTGGCCGCAACGATCGACGAAGTGATGAAGTGAGCACATAGACGAAGTCAACCTGCAAAAGTTAGGAGTGAGAAGATGGCTAAGGAAATTATTTTCGATACGACGGCGCGACAGCGCATTCTCGACGGCGTCCAGACGCTCGCCGATGCGGTTCGAGTCACCCTGGGGCCGAAAGGTCGAAACGTAGTGCTGGAGAAGAGCTTCGGCGCGCCGCTGATCACCAAAGACGGTGTGACGGTGGCCAGGGAGATCGAGCTCGAAGATCGCTTCCAAGACATGGGCGCCCAGATGGTCAAAGAGGTGGCGCAGAAGACGTCGGACACCGCCGGAGACGGAACGACGACGGCGACGGTGCTGGCGGAGGCCATCCTTCGGGAAGGAACGAAGCTGGTGACGGCGGGCCACAACCCGATGGAGATCAAGCGCGGCATCGACAAGGCCGTCAAGGCCGTGGTGGAGCAGCTTCGCGACATGTCGATTCAGACCCAGGAGCGTGATCAGATCGCTCAGGTGGGAACGATCTCGGCCAATAACGACGAGTCCATCGGCGAGCTGATTGCCGAGGCGATGGAGAAAGTCGGAAAAGAGGGCGTGATCACCGTCGAGGAGGCCAAAGGGCTGAGCGACGAGCTGGACTTCGTCGAAGGTATGCAATTCGATCGGGGCTATCTGTCGCCCTATTTCGTCACCGACAGCGAGCGGATGGAGACGAATTTCGACAACCCCTACATCCTGCTCTTCGATCAGAAGATCAGCAGTATGAAAGATCTGCTGCCCCTTCTGGAGCAGGTCCACAATCAGGGCAACCGACCCCTGCTTCTGATCGCCGAGGACATCGAGGGCGAAGCTCTTGCGACGCTGGTGGTCAACAAGCTTCGAGGTGTGCTCAATGTGGCGGCCGTCAAGGCTCCGGGCTTTGGTGATCGTCGCAAAGCGATGCTGGAAGATATCGCCACCCTGACGGGCGGAAATGTCATCAGCGAAGAGCGCGGCATGTCGCTGGACGCGGCTTCGATCAATGATCTGGGTTCGGCGGACACGGTGACCATCACCAAAGACGACACCGTCGTCGTCGGTGGAAAGGGCTCGAAGGAAGCCATCACGGGCCGGGTCAACCAGATCAAAGCCCAGATCGAGTCCACGACCAGTGATTACGATCGAGAGAAGCTGCAGGAGCGGCTTGCGAAGTTGGTCGGTGGAGTGGCTGTCATCAAGGTGGGAGCCACCACCGAAGTGGAGATGAAGGAGAAGAAGGCCCGCGTAGAGGACGCTCTCAACGCTACTCGCGCCGCCGTGGAAGAGGGAATCGTCGCCGGAGGTGGTGTGGCCATCCTTCGTGCGGTGCAGGTTCTGGAAGGCCTGGAGTTTAGCCGGGACCAGCAGTTCGGTGCCGACATCATCCGACGCGCCGCCCAGGAGCCGATCCGACGAATCGCCGAGAACGCCGGTGAGGAGGGCTCCATCGTGGTGCGCTCGGTGCTGGAGAATGACGATCCGAGCTTCGGATTCAACGCCCGCACCGAGGTGTACGAGGACCTCATTGAGGCCGGTGTCATCGATCCGGTCAAGGTGACGCGAACGGCGCTGCAAAACGCCTCGAGCATTGCCGGTTTGATGCTGACCACGGAGGCCATGATCGCCGAGCGTCCCTCCGACGACGACGGCGGTGATATGGGCGCTGCTGCCGCCGGAATGGGCGGAATGGGTGGAATGGGCGGAATGGGTGGCATGATGTAATGCCATCTGTGCTGCCTTCGGCGGCTGTCGGCCCGGATCAAAGGAGTCGATGAGCCGCCAGCGGCATCAGAACAGAGAGAACTCCGTCGCCCCATCGTGGGCGGCGGAGTTTTTTTTTGCTCAGCGCAGGGGCCGCATTTCGCGTTCTTCGATGCCCGGGGTGGCGTCGATGGCGCGCTGACGAAGTTGACGTGCTCGATGGCGATCGCCGTGGCGTTCTTCGAGATCGGCATATTGGCGAAGCACGGCGGGATGGTCCGGAAATTGATCGAGCAATAGCTCCATGAGTTCCTGTGCTGCGTAAAAGCGGTCCGATTCAGCGTATGCCTCGGCCAGGTTCAGGGCGGCCTGGATATTTTCCGGATCCTCTCGGTAGACCCTGTCCAGAACGGCAGCAGCGTCGGCGGGGCGATCGATGGCAAGGTAGACGATCCCGAGGCGAAAAGCGGCGCCCTCGTCATCGGGTAGAGCGGAGACGATCCACTGATAATGGACGGCGGCGGTGTGGTCGTCGCCCAGATCTTCGGCCAGGCGGGCGGCGTGGCGACGAAGTTCGGGATCATGGGGGATGTGTTCGATGGCTCGCAGAGCCAACTCTAGGAGTTGGTCGTCCGCAAGTCCGGCCTGCTGGCCGGCGTCGAAGGCTGCGATGAGATCGGAACCGCGCAGTCGAGTGGTGGGCTCGATGTCCGCGGCATCGAGAAAAGATGCGTGGGCGCCGGCGGCGTCTCCTTGGGAGAGCTTTTCCGCAGCCATCCTGCGGTGGATCTCAGCCAATATTCTCTTGGTCTCGCCTTCTCTATATTCCTCTTCGAGGGCCTGCTCGGCCAGGGGACGAGCCTCGTCGAGGCGTTGGGCTTCCTTGGCAGCCTGAGCCTGTTCCAGTAGCCCTGGTTCATCGGAAGAGGAAGACGAGGCGCAGCCCATTATCAAAAAGCTCAACATCAGGGCAAGATTGACGGCAACCGAGAGAGGGACAACCTTTGAGGTCATGATTCCGTACTCCATGAGCAGGTGCGGAGAAAATCGTTGGATGCATTCCGGTACGAGTCTGAGGACCGGGCACCAATGGTGGTAACAGCGAGGTGCTGAAATTTGAAGATCTTCGATCCCTATATCCGAAGTCGAACGCAGAGCGAAGACGATCTGAAGAACCTGCGTTATTTCGGCACCACCGAGGTGGTGACGACGGCACATGATGCGCAGAGCTTCGAGACGGCGCAGGATTTGATCGCCTATTTCGAAGTTCTCAGGGGAGAGGAATGTCGGCGACTTCGCCGTTGTGGCTTGATTCCCCACGTGGCGCTGGGCGTGTTGCCGGCGGCCCGTCCGCGCAGGGCTCACTATGAGGTGTGGGAAGCGCTCCCAGACCTGTTGAGGACGTCCACGGTGGTCGCCATGGGGGAGATCGGAGTATGGGAGGACATCGAAGAGCAGTGGGAGTTATTCGAGCGCCAGGTGGAGATCGCGCGGCAGGTGGGGCCGATTCCGATCCTGGTGACTCCACCGCGCGAGTTGAAGATCACCATGACCTACAAGATGATGACCTGGTTGAAGCGCAAGTCCTATCCACCATCGCTGGTGGTCATGAATCGATTGGATGAGAGGCTATTGGAGAATGTGGTGGAGAGCGGATTTTGTGCCGGTTATCCCGTGGGGGCGGCGAGCAACGACCCCAGGCGTGCCGGGGGCCATATTGCTCAGGTGCTGGAGCGGGTGGACGGGGCGGGAAGAATCTTGTTGACCACGGCCCTTCGCCGACAGTGTGGAGACGTGCTCGGGATCTCGAAGACCATAAAGGCCTTGCGACGACAGGATGTGCAGGAGGAGGCCATTCGGCGTATGGTATACGGAAACGCGGCACGATTATTCGCTGAGAAGAGACCAGGGAAGTGAGGTAGTCATGAAGGAGCTTGGAAATCTGCAGGTGGATCGGGTGCTGTTGGCCACCGACTTCAGTCGGTGGACGACGAATGCGGTGGAGTTCGCCTTCGATCTTGCCCGGCGCTTCGACGCCGAGGTGTTGATGGTGCACGGAATCGAGCCCATCAACGACGCGGCGGTAGACGAGGAAGAAGACGACGGCGGTTTCGAGGAGTTTTTCGGAGAGCTCGTGGAGCGATCACGGCGTGAATTGGAGGAGCTGGTCGCTCGCGCCCAGGACTTCGAGGTGGCAGCGCGGTTTCATATCGAGATCGGCCAGCGATGGCGGATCATCGTCGAACAGGCGGAGCGAGAAGACGTGGACCTCATCGTGATGGGCCGGCGTGCCTATCGGCGCCAGTCCGAAGTCAACCTGGGAACGACGAGCCAGCGCGTCTTCTTCAGTTCGCCCCGTCCGGTGCTGACCGTGCCGAGTGAGATCGACGAGCAATTAGAAGAGGACGACGAAGCAAATGAGGATCCTTCGTGACCCCACCGCAAGGCGCAGACAATAGTGGCCCGCCGGCGACACCGGGCGAGTTATATCGCCGCTTCGACAGGCCGACGCGAAAACGCTTTGGCCAGCACTTCATACTCGATCCAGCTATCCTCGAAGAGATCGCCACCGTGGCCGATATCCGCTCCGACGATCGGGTGCTGGAGATCGGGCCCGGCTGCGGAACGTTGACGTTGATTTTGCTCCAGCGTGGAGCGCAGGTCGACGCCCTGGAGATCGATCGCGATGCTGTGGCGTTTCTGCGCCGGCACTTGGAGCCTCATTTTCCATTGAGCATCCACGACGGGGATGCGTTGGTCGTCGATCTGGCATCGATTTTGGAGACGACGCCCCTTCCCTGGAAGGTGGTGGCCAATCTTCCCTACAACGTGGGGACGAGGATCTTGTTTCGCCTCTTCGAGTACGACGATCATATCGAGGAGATGACGTTGATGTTTCAGCGTGAGGTGGCAGATCGCATCGTGGCTCGAAGGGGAGACTCGGAGTTCGGGGCCCTGAGCCTGATGTCGCAGCTTCATGGCGAGGTTCACCGGGCGATGACGTTGCCGCCGGGAGCATTCGTGCCGCCGCCAAAGGTGGACAGCGCGGTGGTGCAATTTCGGCTGGTGGCCGGGACGAGGATCGCCGACGACGAGGTGCGTCGGGCGTTTGTGAGGATCGTGGAGGCTGCTTTTCAAATGCGGCGCAAGACGCTGGCCAACGGATTGAAGGCGATGGGATGCGATAAGTCGTTGGTGGAGCAGAAGTTGGAGTCCCTCGGCTTGCGGCCGAAGGTGCGTCCTCAGCGAGTTGGGTTCGATGAATTCGCCGAGCTGGCTGCGGCGTTATTGGAGGAGGGGGAGGTGGAGGTCTAGTGCTGGCCCCCGGAAATCCGGGGGCCAGCACTAGTCGCGTAGACAGGACTCCACACGTCGGGCTTCGCGTTCGTAGGAGATGGACAGATAGGCCCGGCGATCGTCGATTCCCTGGAGCCGGCTGAGGAAATATTCGCCCAGATAACGCGACAGAAAGGGAAGGGTGCCGTCACGGAGAAATTGAACGACGTGGGCCACCTCGTGAGTGACGAGGAATAGCGGAAGCTTGCCGCGACGATCGAAGAGGTTTCGTCGCACGTACACACGTTGGCCGAGGGTAATGCCGCTGGCGCGGCGTCGAAGGGCGAAGTAGGCGATAAGCGGCCGCACCCCGTCGACAAGAGGGGGGAGGGAGTGTTGAAAGGGGATGATCTGGCAGACGTCCACAGCGGTGTGACACAGAGCGGGTGCGGCGATCCCGCTGTCCAGAAGTGCTCGTAGGACCGGGTCTTTTTCATCGGGGCGAAGGCCGCGGGCTCTCACTTCCCTCTCCTGCGTCGAAGGCAGATAGCGGCGAGGGTAAAGAGGATGACCATAATCAGGCCCTGGTCGGGCCCCTGGCCGGAGAGAGAGCACCGGCCGTTGTCGTCGCGATTCCCGCCGTCGGTGCCGGCGCCGTTGGTACCGTCGGGCAGATTCGGCTCGTCGCCTTCGGGATAGATATGACAGAGGCCGGCGATATCGGCGTCGTGAAGTTCGCGCTTATGGGTCTCTCCCTCTGCGGCGGTGAAGTACATGGTGGCCGTATGATTGGGGGAGTGGTCGAGGCCGAGGAAATGGCCTACTTCGTGGGTCATGGTGTTGCGAAGGTCGATGGCGACGTCGTCATCGGAGTCGGTGAACTCAAATTGGGCGGTGTTGATCTCGATGTCGGCGCTCAAGACCTCTCCGTTGGAGGGACGGAAGGTGACGGTCGTCAGGGCTACGGCGTGGTAGTGGGGATGAGGCCAGTCGTCGTCGCGAAAGACGACGAGGTTGATATTGTCCTCGGGATCGATATCGGTGTCGAAGCCGGGAAATCGCTCCGTGGTGGTGCCGTCGTAGACCATCTCGTAAGCACTGCATTCCTGTTCGTTCCAGGTCTCGAAGGATTCGATAATGGAGTGTTTGAGCTCGTCCGTTAGATGATCGTCATCGGGGTGGAGTTGTTGACTGCCCATTTCGTTGATGACGTAGCGAACGGTATTGGAGTTCCACTGAATGGGAAGTGGTTGCTGATCGAAGCTACAGGGAGATTGAATGAGGCCGTCCGGATCACAGGTGCGGGTCTGGACGAACTCGTGTTCAATCTCCTCTTCGGTGCGATGCTCCTCGCCGAGGACCTGGGCCTGGGCGACGGGGGCAAAGGGCAGCAACAGAAGAATAGTGGCGGCGAAGGCCAACGGGGGGAGAAGTCTCATCGAGGGGACTCCTGTGCTTCGACGAGCTGTCGGACCTGATCGCGGAAGGCCTCGAATTTGTGGGTCTGGCCGAAGAGCTCGTTGTGGTCGCGGATCCGTAGACTGACCTTGGGGACGTCCGTATCGTCCGTGGGCGGAACGGTGGTGTCCGGCGCCTGGGGTTCATCCGATTCGGTCGGTGGTTTGCCGGGCTCGACGAGGTGGACCCCCTGCAGGCGGGGGACGACGAGTCGGGTCTCGTCGTCCGGGTCGGAGACGACTTCAAAGCGCCCCTGAGACAGACCGGTGATGACGGGGCGGGTGTCGAAGTCGGAGACGAAGAGAAATACCTGTTGCTTCGGCTCGAAATGGGGCATGCCCGGCACGAAGGTAGAGAGGTCGCCGGCAGTCCCGCCGACTTGGCGGATGGAGAAAGTCTTGCCCGGCTGCCCCTTGAGAGTCTCCTGAGTGCGGAAGGTGATTGTGGTGTAGACGCGACCCGACTCCCCTTGAGCAGCCTCTGTGTCGACGACGTCGGCGACGACGATGACGTCGGCGTTGGAGACCAGTCGAGTCAGGTCGAATTTGACGACCGTAGCCGCCATGGCCGAAGGGGCGGTCAGCGCCAGGAAAGCAGCAGCGAGAAAAAGGCAGGAAAACCATCTCATATCATCCTCGTCGTCGGCGAATGTCGGTCCATTAGCAGCCAATGGTTGGAAAAAGGCGGGATCATCTAATATCTCGAAACACTATCCCGTTTTTAGATAATCCAAGAGTCGATGGTGGAACTCGACGATATCTTTTCGGAAAAAAGACTTCGGTCGAAGTAATTCATCGCTTCCCAACGTGCGATTTCTCAGAAAGCCGTCCTGGACGAAGATAATCAACTCCCCGTGATCGACGAGTTTTCGCCGGGCGACGGTGGTGGTCTGCTCGCCGGGCAGTTCGGCATCTACGAAGGGTTCTCCCCACTGCACATCGAGATCGTAGAGATGGGCGCCGACGTCGTCGCGCGCGCCATCGGCGAAAAAAGCTTCGGGGTGATACTCGTCGTAGAGGCCGCGGTAAATATCGGCGTCGTCCAGATCGAGCTCATCGACGTCGCGGGCCTGCTTGAGTTCCTCCTTTCGTGCCTGTCGTTCCTCGTCGGTGTGGGGAGGAAATGCGCCACGGGGAAGCGCTCCGAGGTGAAGCCCGTCGACGTCGAAGTGGGGGGAAGAGACGGGATGAAATCCCGCAACGGACTGGGGCTGAGGAGCGTCGCTGTCGCCGGGAGTCCAAATTTCGCCGCCCATATCGAGGGAGAAGTCATCGGCGAGCGCCTGGAGCAACTGCTCTGTGGGTTCCGTGATATTGGTGGGGTCGAAGGTGATGACCACCTGCCCGCCGTCTTCCATAAAATACTGGATTCGTTGGAGGTCTTCGGAAGTGTAGGTGCGCTCGTCGAGCTCTGGTTCGCCGAAGTGGATATCTGAGGCCGGAAAGACGAGTGTGTCGGCGTTGAAGGTCTGCACACCGGGAAGTGCGCGGCCCGTGACGCCCTGGTTTCGGTTGGTTTCGACGAAAATATTGTAGTAGCCCTCGCTGTGAGTGCGAGCGGTCTGGTAGTAGTTGATCTCGGACTCAAAGATAATGTTGTGGCCCTTGATGGGCTTGTGGCGAAGGGGGGTGTCCGTGTCCTCGTTGTGTGCGAGCCACTCGATGATATTGGCGGCGAATTCAAAGTTGTGGCCAAAGTGGAGCCAGCCGTCACCGAAGATATTCTGGTCGCCTACGAGAACGGCACGTCCCTTGCCGTATTCAGTGGCGGCGGCCACGGAGAGAGGACCGGAGGGTTCCAACTCTGTATCGTCGCCTTGAGACCAGGTTCCATAAAATCCGAAGTCGTTGCTCTCGTCCCAGTAGTCGGCGAAGCTCCGAGGGGAAGTGAAGGCGAGATTGTCATCGGGGTCGTCCGACTCCACGGGTCCACCGGTCTTGAAGGAGATCATCTCCACGTCTTCGTTGATTGGATGAGCGGCGAAGTCGAACATCATGATCCACCCCAGTCCGGCCACGGAATAGAAGGGGGGATAGTCTACGGCGGTGTGGTACATCATTCGGATGCCCATGGGCTCCAGGAAGCGATTGACCCTTTCGGCGTGGCGATAGACGTTTGTGTGATCTCCGATGACGAAGAGGCCGCCTCCGTCTTCCACGAATTGGAGAATGGCCTCCACCTCGTCGTCAGTGAAATCGGGGTTCCTTTCGTGGACGAGGTTGATGAATAAAATGTCGTAGGGGGCGAGGCGGGGAAGAGACAACTCTTTTGTGGTCGGCGCCCAGGGGTAGCCGTGGGTGCGGTAGTGGGAGAAGAGTCGATAAAATCCGTAGCTTCCCTGGTAATTGTACTGGTCGCGATGCAGGCAGTGATCGGTGGGGGTCTGAATATCGGTATGCAAGAGGTCGACGAGGATCCAGGGCCTGTCGTCGTCGACGGGAGGCATGACGTAGTCACGCATCGTCGTATTCCAGCAACTTCCGCCGGGATCGAATTCGTCGGCGTCCTGGTCACCCTGGTTGTATCCGGCGTCGTCGCCTCCGTAAGAGCCGTCATCTGTGCAAGCGCCGAGGGAAAAGGCGATGAAGAACGCCCAGATGACAGCGAAGAAAGAGGGGTGGCGAAAAAGCCTGCTGCAACGTGGAGTACGAAAGGGAGGCTTCATTTCTTGAATACCTTTCCGATGGTGTCCTTGGCGCGTGCCAGGGTGACGCCCTGAAGCATTTTTCGGACCTTTTCGTCTTCTTCAATGAATTGAAGCAGATGATCGCGATCGATGGTCACGAACTCGGCGGGGCCGCTGATGACCTGAACGGTGGCGGTGGCTTTGTTGCCACTCATCAATGAGACCTCGCCGAAATAGGCACCGGGCCCGAGGCATTTGAGTTCCACCTCATTATTTTTCGGTCCCATCGTCCACACTCGTACTTGTCCCTGGAGGACGATGTACAGAAAGTCGACAGGTTCGTTCTCGACGATGACTTTGGTGCGTGTCTGGTGAACCTGCAGCGAGCTTGCGGCGATGAGTTCGTCGAGCTCCGCTTCTTCGAGGTGTTTGAAGAGAGGACTTTCTCGGATGGTGCGTTCTATCTTTTGGTGCATGTATCTGGACTCCCTGTACTGGCGTTGTGTCGGCGACAGTCAATTTTTTTTACCGACATGGGCAAACAGAGTAGCAGTGCGTGTGGTCGAGTTGCAATTGTGAGCCACGGGAGGGGGATAGACGAAAAAAATTGCGGGATTCACGGGGCGTGATATTCAGGGAGGGTAGTGAATGCGGTGGCAGGAGGCCGCCGGATGGGAATCGAGTGTCGTACAAAGGTTATGATCTTGATCCCAGGGATGGGAACTTCGGACATGGAGGTCTGAGATGAATGAGAATAGAGAACAGAGTCGCGTTCCCTGCGATATCATTTTGAACAAGGTGGAGGACGGGCATACGAATGTATGCCGGGCCGAGAATCTGTCACTGGGCGGCATCAAGCTGCAGCGAGTGGCCGAGGGACACCAGCCCGGTGGAAAGAGGGTGCAGCTTCAGTTTGCGCTGCCGGGAGACTCGGAGCCCATCTGGGTCAGCGGGGAGAAGGTCTATGATGATGAGGGGAAGGTGGGAGTGCGATTTACCAATATCTCCCACGGCAATTTCGTGAAGCTTCGCGACTGGTTGCGAGAAGAGACCTGTTGAGAAGCAGCAGAGGACGAAAAAAGCCCCGCCGGTCGAAGCCGGCGGGGCTTTTTCATTTAGGACCACCAGGTCATGGTGGGGTTAGCGGGACTTGAGTCCCAGGTAGCCGAGGCCGAGGCAAAACAGGCCGTTGACGAAGAGCCAGGCGCTGTCCAGGAGTCCGCCGTAGCCGGGAATCCAGGCGACGTCGGTGGTGGTGAAGAAGGCCTCGGTGAGGCAGAAGGCGGCCATACCGATGGCGAGGCCGCAGGCCATGATCCGACCCAGCTTGCGTCCTGCGAAGAGGGCGTAAGCAGCGAGGGGAATGAGGACGCTGGCCAGAAGGGGATTGATCCCGGATCCGAAGCCGACGATGGCGGCGTCGGCGTGGGCCAGGGGCTGTGCGGCGAGGCCGGTGAACCAGCCCAGGGTGCCGCCGGCGGGCAGGATAAGCGGTAAGAAGTACAGGCCGCCGGCGACGAAGGCCGAGGTGCCACCGAAGATGGCCAGATCACGAGCGGAAAGATCGAGCTTTTGGTGACGCCGAAGTCCGATGAGGGTCAGCAGGAGGAGAGCGGCGACACCGGCCATGCGGGTGTTGCCCTGGGTGGTGATCGCCTTTTTGACAGCGGCGTCGACCTGGAGGATTCCGGCCCCGTAGCGGTCTTCGAAATCCTCGGTGCTGTAGTTGTTGCGCATGGAGTCGTCGGCGGTCTGGCGCAGGAGGTCCTTGATTTTGTCCGGTTTGGTGATGCCTGCGCTGTGGACCATGGCGGCGGCGGCAGCCACGTGGGGGCTGGCCATGGAGGTGCCCATATAGAGGGCGAATTCATGCTGGTCCGTCTTCCCGCCGCGGGGATGGGTCTCTTGCATGATGCCGTCGGGGCGTCCGTCGCCGTTTTGATCGACGCGGGTATTGCCGCCGGGAGCGGCGATGTCGACGTGGCTGCCCCATTGAGAATAGAAGGTGGTGGTGCGGTCGTATTGGGTGGCGGCGACGCCGAAGGCGTTTTTGTAGGCCGCCGGGTAGCTGGGGGCTTTCTTTCCACTATTGCCGGCAGCGGCGACGACGGTGACGCCACTTTTGTGGGCGTGTTTGACGGCGCGCTTGAGGACCAGGCTGGGAAGAGGTCCGCCGAGGCTCATATTGATGACGTCGGCATCGTTATCGGCGGCAAAGCGCACGGCGTCGGCGATGTCGGCCACTTTTCCGAAGCCCTGGTCGTTGAGAACGCGCAGGGGCATGATCTGGGATTCGAAGGCCAGCCCGGCAACGCCGTAGCCGTTATTGGTGGCCTGAGCGATGGTGCCGGCGACATGGGTGCCGTGGCCGTGTCCGTCGTAGACAAAGTCGCTATTTCCGACGAAGTCGTAGCCCGGCACGGTGGCGACGTCTTTCATGTCTTTGCCGACCTTGATGCCACGGCTGGGCTTGCTCTCCACGGTGACGCCCGTGTCGATGACGGCGACGACGGCGTCACGTCCGCTGGTGATATCCCAGGCGCGCTCGGCGCCGACCTGATCGAAGTTCCACTGGTATTCGTAGAGGGGATCGTCGGGGCGAAAGTCGAAGACGCGATATTCGAAGTTCTCCTCGATATGCTTGATCTTGCCCTGCGGGGCCACAGCGCGCAGGCAATCCTTGACGTAGGGCACGCCGCCTTCGTCGACCTTGGCGGTGTAGATGTTGGCGTCAGCGCTGAAGGGACTGTTCAGGCGAAGATCGTGGAGGCCGACGGCCTGTGCAAATTCGAGGATTCGCTCCTCGGACAGGCTGTCGTTGAAGTCGATGACCACTTCATCCCAATAGGGATTGGTGTCCATGACCACCAGGTCTTCGGGGATCTCGTCGAGACCGGAGATATCGACGGCAGGGATATTCTGGGTCGTCGGCTCGGCGTCGCCGATGCACTGTTGGAAGTGGCTCTTGTCGTTGACTGTGCGCTCCGGCGCGGGGGCCTGGGCGACAGCGGTGGATGAGAAGACGAGGGCAACACCGAAGAAAAGGGCCGCCGGGGCGAGGGATTTCAGGGTAGGTACACGCATCATCCGTCCAGGTCCTCGAGGAGTGTGGAAGGTGAACCAGGCGCCCGCAGAGGGTGCGGGTGCGGGTCGCAACTCTTGAACCAAGATAACCACTGCGGGCATTCCCGGCAACTATGGGGGATCCGGTGTGCCATCGGGGACGTCACGGGTCAGAGACGAAAAAGATGGAGCGTGGGTCTGGCGAAGACGAAAACCGGGGGATCAGGAATCGGGGACGGTCTTTCGGACTTCTTCGATGCGTCGGTCGGCCCGTTGTTGGACCCGTTGTGCCACGACGGGGTGGCGACGGGAGAAGTCGGCGAAGTCCTCGCGAGAGAAAAAGAGCAGATGGACGGGCTCCGCCGTGGCGGCAGTGACGATGGCGGGGCGTGGGTCGACGAGTCCCACCTCACCGATGATCTCGCCCGGCCCGAGAGTGTCGAGGGCGATCTCGATGCTTCCGGATTGGCGTTTTACCTCCACGGACCCATCGAGGAGGACGTAGAGCCCGGGGCTGACCTTGTCCTGTTGAAGCAGGGCCGTATCGGCCTCGAGTCGCAGGCCCATGAGTTCGGAGGACAACTCAAGTCGTGCCTGTTCGTCGAGATCGGCGAAGATGGGATGTCGTGCGAAAAGACGCTCCGTCAGCGCGTGGCGGTACAGGGCGGCCAGGCGGTTTGGGAAATCCGGGAACTCATCAGTGAGTTTGTCGAAGGCATCGCGGGAAAGACGAAGGCACTCACTGCCCTTTTTGCTCAGAACTGAGTAGTCGGAGCAGGCCTTGCGCTCGCGAAATTGACCAAGACCCAGCAAGGTGCCGGCGGGGATGCGATAGGCCTCATCTTGTTGTTGGACGACGAGGTCGGAGCTGACGGCCCAGAATAGATCATCCTCGCTGGTTTGATCTCCGAGCAGCGGTTGGGACTCGGCGTAGATCTCGTATTCCAGAAAGTCCAGCACCCGGCGCAGCGCCTTGGGCGGAAGGAGGCTGAGCAGGGGAAGCGCCGGCAAAGAGCCGGGACGATCGGCGACGACTTCGGCGTCTCGGGCGCGCTCGATGGCCCATTCGAAGAGGGTGTCGAGATCGGTGGAGTCATTGACCTCCAATTTCAGGCTGCCCGGAGGCTCGGGGATGGGGGCCTGACGCAGCCCCCGTTCCAGAAAGGGACTGCGCACGGAGTACAGCGTGGTAAATTGGTCGAGAAGCTGGGTCGACGAAGGGTTGAGGGCGTACATTTGTTTGATGGCCGCCAGAGCGCGGGTGGGAAACCCGGCGTTGGCATAGTGGCGCGCCACCAGTTCGTAGATCTCGACGGCCTCACGTTTTCGTCCCTCCGTGGCCAACAAAAGGGCGACGCGCTCGCGCAGTGGCGCCGGATCAGGCAGGTCGTACCAGTTGTTGAGGATCAGTTGCAGGGCTCCGGTGTGATCCTCATGCTCGACGGCGTCGTCGATTCTGCGGAGGAGAGCGGGAAGGTCAGAAGGCACCGTCAACTCCATTGGTCGGGGGGATTCTGTCGGGGCGGCTGTGCTCGGAGGAGGAGTGTACGCCAATGTGAAGGTGGGGACAACCCGAGAGGGGCGTATCGACATCGTCGATGCAAGGTGGAATCAGGATTCGGCGTTGAGGCGGGCATGGGATCGGGGGACGGGCCAGCCATCGAGGACCATGGGGAGGAAGACGCCGAGTTTGTGGTATGTCTGGCGAGCTTCTTCGAGGACGGTACGGCCGTTGGGTCGCTCCATTTTGGTGAGGATGTAGCCGCGGCATTCGCGGTTTTGGGCGGCTACGAACTCGGGGATATCGTCACCGAGGATTTCGTCGGCCCGTTCGATATTGCGCAGTGCGCGGCGGGGACGATCGTGGAGAAGGCAGAAGCGGGCACGAAGGCGGAAGAATCGGGTTCGCTCGAAGGGATTCATCCAGGGCTGGAGATCGCCGAGCCGGCGAAGGGCGCGGCGAAGGCGGCGAAGGGTCTTCGGCAAGTGGGCCTCGCGCAGGCGATGTTGACGGGTGGCCAGCGCCGCCAGGGAGCGGCTGTAATTGAGGTGGGTCAAGAAGCGGGACTCCGGAAGGCGTTGAAGACTTCGGCTGTAGACGCGATCGACGAGCAGGTCCCAGTGGGCGACGGCGACCTCGGCGCGGCCACGGGCGATGTGGAGACGGGTCGTTCTGTCCATCCACCAAAGGTGAAGCAGACAGTTTTCGTCATCGCCGATGAGGTCCTGGACCCGATCGAGGTGTCGCTCGGCGTCGTCGAGTGCCCCTGTCAATAGTTGATGGTCGGCGGCGGCGAGGGCGACGAGGCAATTGAGCCAGCGTTGATGTCGAAAGCGGTGAAGGAAGCGGTGGGTGACACGTCGTGCAGCGTCGATGTCACCGGCGATGAGGTGCGTTTGGCAGCGCAGCATCGCCAGGCGTGCCTCCAGAAGCGGGGCCGAGATGGCAGCCCGATCGAGTTGCTCCTCGGCGTTGTTCGCCGCAGCCAGTGCGGCGTCGAGGTCGCCGTGGTGTCGGGCGGTCAGGGCGTTGACCTCGTCACAGAGTGCGGCGACGTGGGCGTCCTCGAATTGCCGGGCCAATTCGGAGGCTTGCCGACACCAGCGCCGCAGGGGGTCCACGGAGCGGGCCAGAAAGGGAGACCAGGGAGCGCCGGCGATCTGGAGTCGATCCCGGGCGACGAGGGGGCCGAATCGCGATCGAAGAGCGAGATGAGCGGCAAAGAGCTCGAGCTGCGATCGGCGTTCGGTGATCAGAAGAGGTGAGGCCTGAAGGAGGTCGTCGAGAAGACTTGCGGCGGCGCGGACTTCGTCACCGGGCACAGTGTCAGTGGCAAGGGAGGTGGCGCTGGACCAGCGCCGGGTCGTTGTGAATAAGCGCCGGGGAAGCAGGCGCAGTGGTTCGGTGAGCGATGGGTTCTCGTAGCAGAATCCGGCGGCACGCATGGCATCATCGGCGGCGGCGATGGCGTCGTTGCGATTGCCGGCGTTGAGATGGGCGACGATGCGTCGTCGTCGATGTTGCAGATCCGTGGACGGGGATTCGGCGGGGATAAGAGCGTCGAGCTGTTCGACGGCGGCCTGAAAGTCGCCACATCCAAGCAGAGCCTCGGCGAAGCGAAGGCGGTCGCGCTCGTCGACCCCACCCTGTTCTCGCAGCCAGCTCCACAGCCGGGCTGCCCGGTGGTGGGCGAAGCGATCGAGAGCGGAGCGGGCGGCGAGGACGGCTGCCCGGCTGGCTTCGTCTCCTCGACCGGCGCGCAGCAGGTATTCAAAGCGAAGATCGTCGATGACGTCGTCGTCTTCGGCCAGAGAGTCGGCGATGAGGCCACAGAGTCTGGCGTAGTGGTCCTGGCCGATCTCCTGGAGGATGACCCGGCGGGCCAGGTCGTGGATGACAACATAGGAGGGTTTGTCTGGCGAGAGGGCACCATCGGTGGGGCGGGCCGTGCGGGCCAGGCGCTTGTCGATGAGTGATTCTGCGACGTCGCGGCCGGACACCAGATCGGCCGTCTGAGTTCCCAGCTCGCGTTCCAGCGCTCGGGCCAGGATCTGGGCATCCAGGGGACTGGAAGCGACGGTGAGGAGTTGAACGACCAGGCGTTCGGCCCGAGAAAGATCGACGAGGCGCTGTTGAATGAAGGGTCGAAGGTGATGTCCGATCTCCTCATCCGTGGCCGTGGGTTCATCGGGGAGCGTCGGTTCCGTCGCGTCGTCGTCGGATTCTTCGTCGCAGGAGTTACCGTTGAATTCGTGGATCAATTCGTCGATGAGAAGGGGATTGAGCCCGCTGCGGCGCAGAACCTGTTGTTTTTGGCGAAGCGATAGGTGATCGGCATGTTGGAGGACGTATTCGTGAGCTTCCTCACGAGAAAACCCCTCCATATAGACTTCGTCGACGGCCATGGGAGCGGTGCGCAATTCGCTCCAGAGCGGAGCGACATTGCGGTCGGTGTGGTCGTCGCGCTCGCGCCAGGTGGCGGCGACGAATACTCGCATCCCCCGGGGTTGTTCGGCCAGGTCGGCGAGCAGTCGAATGGAGTCGGCCCCCGCCCAGTGGATATCGTCAAAGCAGATCAGAATGGGACGCTGCTCGGAGAGCTGGGCCAAAAGAGCGCGAAAGCCATCAACGGCGATGCGATGGGGAATCTCGGGTCGGTCGCTGGGGTCGGAGGCAAGCTGGGGAAAGAGGCGTGAGGCTCGGTGGCGATTGTCGGCCAGTTCCTTACGGGGGGATTCCGGCATGTCCTCGATGATATGTGCGAGGCGATCGACGACGCTCTCCCAACCCTGGTAGGAGACGGGCTCGCGGTGAAAGCAGCGGCCGTGGAAGATGATCCAGCCGCGCTGGGCGGCCGTACCGGCAAGCGCGTCCAGCAGCGCCGTCTTTCCGACTCCCGGTCCTCCTTCGACGATGGCGAGTCTCAGCGAGCGCTCTCGTGAGGAGGCCTTGGCAGCCTCGGTGAGCCGATCGAGACTGTCGTCTCGTCCGTATAGCGAATCCTGACGCTGGATGGCTTCGGCGGGGATGGTTACGGACCGGGACTCCGTGGCGGCGAGTTGGCTGTGGACTTCCTCCAGGCGCGGACGGTCACCGGGTTCGGGGGCGAGGAGGCCGTGGATGAGATCGACCCATGTGGCAGGACAATGAGGAACGATCTCGGAGAGATAGACGGGAGCGAAGGTCGGATCGGTGCCGTCCGTGGTCTCGGCGTGGCGGCGGTCTCCATAGGACTGATCGGCGAGGATCTCAAAGAGGATGGCTCCCAGCGAGTACAGGTCTGATTCGCAGAGGAATTCTCCATCGTGACATTCCGGGGCAAAATAGCCGGCGTGACGGCGGTGAGATTCGGCGGGGATATCGAGTTCGGGATAAAGGCCGTAGTCGGTGAGGACGACCCGTTCGTCATCGGTGATGATGATGTTGTTGGGAGTGAGGTTGCCGTGGGCGTGACCGAAGCGATGAAGGTACTCCAGGGCGTCGACGAGTTGGGGAATGATACGACGAAGTCGGACGATGAGCAGGTCCAGGGCTCGGTCGGCAGCCCCGGAATCCTCCATCAGCGAAGAGGGGATCTCGAGTGTGGTCGGGCGATCTTCGTCGTCATCAGCGGAGGTTTGATCCTCCGGTGGGTTCGGATCGGAGATCTGTTCGGCCTCCGGGTCCGGCTCGGGCTCGTCGTCGACGGGGAGGTGGGGCTCGACGTCGATGTCGGATTGCTCATCCCGGGAGTCAGAAGGCCGGGCAGAGCTGTCGTCGTCATGGTCCGATTTGTCGTGAGGAGGATCGGCGGATTCGACGGTGTCGTCCGATTCGGGAGTGCTTCGATTGGCGAGTTCCTCCTTTTCTCGATCCGTAATGGGGCGTAGGAGAAATTCGTCGAGGGTGACGCCGGCGACGAAGTCTCGGGTGATGCGGCTGGCAGCCTCTCCCACAAAGAGGTTGCGATAGGGACAGAGATTGGGGTGTTCGAGGCGGCAGAGAGCGGCGAATTTTTGCCGAAACTTCTCCGGGGAGGGAAGGCGGGCATGGGTCAGCTTTTTGACGACCAGGCGTTCCGATTGGGGCTCGCTGTCTTCGGAGAGCTCGTCGTGGTCGCGAAGGCGGACGGCCTCGTAGGATTCGCCGGCGGGGCTCGTCCCCAGAGAGCGGACCCGCTGCAAGGGGTTGCGTCGACGCGAATCGTCTTGTTCGGCCGTGGAACCGACGTCATTCATGAGGGATTACCCAATGGCGAGGTCTGTTGAACTTCGGTGGAGTAGGCCCGGGGATACATGCTGCGGACACGGCCGAAGTTTTCGTCGTCGCGACGGGTGGATTCCAGAAAGCCCACACCGAGAGCGTAGCCCAGATATCTTATCAAGACGAACCCACGACCAGTGCATCGGTGATGCTGAGAGGTGGTGAGTTCGAAGGGCTTACGCCCTAAAAAGAGTTCGCATTGCTCAGAGGTGGTGTCGATGGCGTTGGACGTGGCATGGCGGCCCCAGGTCATGGCGGCTGAGGTGGTCATGCGGGGGTTGGCCATATCGATGCGCAAAAAATCAATGCCGATGCGGTCTGCCGTTGGTTTTTGCGGGATCTGAATCGGAAGTGATGCGGCGCGGATGATCTTGTGGCTGACCTGAAAGAAAGCGAGATCGTCGAAGAGGTCCGATGGAAACCGAAATCGAGCATTGATATGAGTGATAATGGGCTCGGGATTGACGAGGGTAATCCCCTGGGCGTCGATATTGGTGGCGTCGAGGCCGAGGCGGTTGGGATCGATGGGGGAGAGATTCATGATGGGCAGCAGGTATGCTGAAGAACGGCCACGAAGAATCCACCGGTATCGTGCTGATGGGGATAGACGCGCAGAGCGTTTTCCAGTTGATCGTCGAAGCGCTGGCCTCGCCAGTGTACCAAACCTGGCGAGGCTGGAAAGCGTGGCAGCCTGGCGGGGATCAACTTCCATCGGGGAGAGAACTCGCGCAGCACGTCGTCGACGATGGCCTCGTTCTCCTCGGGAGCCCATGTACAGGTGGAGTAAACGACGCGTCCGCCGGGGCGGCACAACTCGAGGCAACGCTTCAAGATGGCACGCTGGACGCCGCAGAGGTTCGAGAAATCGGTCTCGTCGGCGGCGCTGATATCGCGATTCTTGCGCGACGTCCCCTCACCGGAGCAGGGGACGTCGGCAAGGACGCGGTCGAAGGTGCCAATCTGGCCGGGAAGGTTGGAGGCGTCGTGGACGGTGATGACGGTGTTGGTGATGCCGAGGCGATCGACGGAGCGGGCCAGGGGACGCATACGTCGATAGTTGCGGTCGTTGGCGACGACGGTGGTGCCTCGGGGATGACGGGTGGCGATCTGTGTGGTCTTGCTTCCCGGGGCGGCACAGGCGTCGAGGATGCGCTGGCCGGGCTTCAGATCCATGAATTCGACGGGGAGCATCGAGGCCTCCTCCTGAATCTGATAGAGGCCGGCGAGGAAGGCAATGCGGGAGCCGGGGTGAGGGGTGTTGAGGAGGCGATAGGCTCCCGAACGCCACGGAAGGGGCTCGAAGTCAATTCGCTGCTCGGCCAGCAGGGCCTCCAACTGGCCGGAAGTGATCTTGAGGGGGTTGGCCCAGATGCAGGTAGGCAGTGGACGTTCCAGGGCGCGAAGGAAGTCCTGCCAGCATGGAACGATTTCTCGATAGCGCTCGAAGCGAGGAGGGGAGTCGAAATTGGGCATGGGATTGTTGTTTGGCTACGATTGTTCTCTGGAGGTGCGCCAAGCGCATGTCAGTCGATGTCGGTGATGTCTCGAAGCATGGCGAAGCAATGACCAATCGAGAGAGGATGTACGAGCGGTTGATTGCCGTTCACTCGTTTCCGGAGATCTATATCTTCAAGGTGATCGGGGCCAATACGGAGGATTTCATCACAAGGGTCGTTCAGGCGACGATCAATTCTGTGGGGAGGGACCACGATCTGGAGGTGAGGACCAGGGAGAGTACAGAGGGCCGACATGTATCGGTGACGCTCCTGGTCCACGTCGAAGATGCCGATGAGGTGCTCGATGCCTACGAGATGCTCCATGGAGTAGAAGGAGTGCGCTTTCTTGTGTGATATGTGTTGGGTGGCTGCTCCAGGGAGGTCGCGGGGCTCCGATGGTGAGGAGATAGATCCTATAGGGGTTCGATGTCCGGGGTGTGCTCGGCGTCGACAGTAGGTTGTTCGGTCTCGTCATCAATCTCCGTAGGCTCCAGGGGCTCGCTGCTGCCGGAGTTCATCATGTCCCAGGTCCACAAACCGGCGCCGGCTACGAGGGTGGAGGCGGCACCGATCCAGAGAAAGTTAGCGGCTCGTTGCTGGCTGCGGCCGGAGGTGACGAGGTCAGCGTCGACGGATCCGAAGGCGCTGTGCTGGGTCTGGAGTCGTTCGTGAGTGGCGCGGGCCTGCATCCCGGTAGAGGTGGCAGCGATGGCCAGCGCGAGAGCGCCGCCACCGAGACCGATAGCGGCAGCCTGTGTCGTGGACAAGCCACCGTCGGAGGACAGACCAGCCGTGGGAATGAAGAGGTGGAGCGTCTCGTCGCGTTCGATCTCTACGTCGTGGGTGACGGCGTCAGCGCCGTGGCGCACGGTGATGGAGTATGAGCCGGCTTCCAACTCCAGTGGAGCGCGAAGGGGCAGGGAGTGATCGCGACCGTCGACGATCAATACCGCATCGTCGACGTCGCTTCGCACGGTGAGGTAGCCCGAAAAGACCATCGCATCCAGCGAAAACGTCACCTCCGAATTCTCTCGGGGTTCAAGGACGACCTCACGGGTAGCGTCGCTATGATCGTCGAGGGTAGCGCGAAACGAATACTCTCCGGGATCGAGGTCCACCGAACAGGGAGTCTGGCATTGTGATTCGCCGTCGATGTAGATCTGAGCCCCGGCAGGCTGCGATTGAAGTTGGACGGTGGCGATACGAGCTACCCTTTGTTCCTGGATATCGATAATGAGTTCCGCGACGCGTTCGGCCTCGGGATCATCCGGGGCCTCGGCGAGGTATTTCTGCAAATATTTCTCGGCCTCCACCAGCTCTTCGGCACGTAGAAAGGCCTGGCCGATGTTGTGGTAAAGCTGAGGAGGGGGGCTGTCGAGAAAGGATTCGAGTTCGACAAAAGTCTCGGCGGCGCGCAGGTATTCGCCGTC
>SLPW01000443.1 GCA_007131755.1 Myxococcales bacterium
TCGACCCCGATGGTCCGACGCGATTCGTCGGGGCCTGCACCGTGACTCAGGAGCACGACGAAAGCGTCCTGGAGGAGTGCGAAGAGAGCATCAAGACCGTTCGCCTGTTGTGAATCCTCGGCCAATACGGGTTCGTGAGTTCGCGCAAGCACCCACCACCCACCGACGCCATTTTTACGCCCCCACCTCACAGGGGTATAGGAGGTGCAATGTGACCCGAAGGGAGCAACGACGATGAAACCCGAATGCCTGCCCATGCCCTCCATCACCCCCCAATCTCCCTCCCACGGCGGGCTCGCCGACTGGAAGGCCCAATGGCGGGCTTTTCGCGACGCCGCAGTAGATGTGGTGGCCCATATCTTCGATAGCAGCGACGATGCCGCCGACGTCGCCGCCGGCCTCCACCGCCTCGGCGCGGAACTCTCCGACGACGACGAGCCCTGGAAGCTCATCGTCCAGGCCCGGGCGGAGGACGAACTCAACTATCGTCATGGAGATGGCCACGCCCGCCGGCGCCGATCCATCGTCCGAGGCCGCGACGACATCTGGTGGTTCGATGACGTCGAGCCCCCCACAGACCGGGTCGCCGTCGTTGACGCCCACCACGAGCTGGCGTCAAAGCTGGTGGCCCATCTCTTCTGGTGGGGCGATATGAACGCCATCTACCTGGCCGCCTCCATCCACGGAGAGCCGGCCTATGTGGATGACCGTGGCTAACGCTGCGCGGGACACCAACCCCCTCCCAACCCACACCCGAAGCGCCAGAGGTCCGCTCCCCGCCACCCCCTCAACGTACCCAGGCCTCCCACGTTCCGTCGATATGCGAGCTGTTGCTCGGCGTGTCGGCGGTGCACTCCAGCCGCAGGCCCGTAAATCCGGCGTGGTAGCCGATGGCGATCTGGTTGATGTCCACCAGATCGTTGTCCGGAACGCCGGGAGCGTTGTGGCACAGGCCGACCTGGAAGCCTCCCGTGGCGTCACTGGCTCCGCAGATATGCCAGTTGCCGGAGTACCGCTCGTTGCTGGCCACGGGGTAGACGTCCTCCGTGTTGTAGGCTCCGCCTTGAGCAGAGAAGAGGACGGTCACGGAGTCGTCGCTGTAGTGGAGATCGTCTTGGAAGCTGGTCCACTCATCGGCTGTAGGGGTCCAGATGGCGTCGGCCTCCAGAGACCGGGTGGTATCTTCGCAGGAGAATCGGAGCTCCGTGGACGCGCCAAAGAGTTCAATCGCGTCGAGCATCCCGTAGGTGTCGTCGTCGAGCACCACGTCGGCGTTGGATTCGAGATCGTAGGAGGTCTCGTGCTGAATCCAGGCCTGATGGAAGAAGCGCATCTCTCGATAGATGGAGTCGATGGAGCGTGAACCGGCGTAGAGGTTGGCGATACGCGTCCAGCCGCCGCCGTCGGTGGTCATGTCGCAGTACACTGTGAACTCGCCATCGTCGCCGGGATCGATCGTGTAGAGCCCGTCGGCCAGACCCGGCGATGCATTCGAGAGTTCCAGACAGGACTCTGGATAGTAACACTCCTCGCCATCTCCGATCATCGTCTCCGGGCACTCACAGGTGTATCCCCCGAAGGTATTGGTGCAGGTGGCGTTGTCGTCGCAGCTATGAGTACCTTCTGCACACTCGTCGATGTCGTCGCAGCTAAAGCCGTCACCCTCAAAACCGTCATCGCACTCACAGGTGTATCCACCGAAGGTATTGGTACAGGTGGCGTTGTCGTCGCAGCTATGAGTGCCCTCGGCGCATTCGTCGATGTCGTCGCAGGAAAAGCCGTCGCCCTCGAAGCCGTCGTCGCACGCGCATGTGTACCCACCGAAGGTATTGGTGCAGGTGGCGTTGTCGTCGCAACTGTGGGTGTCCTCGGCGCACTCGTCGATGTCGTCGCAGCTAAAGCCGTCGCCGTCGAAGCCGTCATCGCACTCACAGGTGTATCCCCCGACGGTGTTGGTGCACGTGGCGTTGTCGTCGCAACTGTGGGTGCCTTCGGCGCACTCGTCGATGTCGTCGCAGCTAAAGCCGTCGCCGTCGAAGCCGTCGTCGCACTCGCAGGAGTAGCCGCCGATGGTGTTGGTGCACGTGGCGTTGTCGTCGCAACTGTGGGTGCCTTCGGCGCACTCGTCGATGTCTTCGCAGCTAAAGCCGTCGCCGTCGAAGCCGTCGTCGCACTCGCAATAAAATTCCCCGTCGTCATCCTGGATGCACTGGGCATTGTCGTCGCAGAGGTCACAGGCCGAGCCTATGCAGCCCGGGCCTTCTCCGTAGCCCTCGTCGATACTGTCGTCACAATAGTCTTCGGGCGTGCAGACTTCGTCGAAGCAGACCGTGCCGTCCACCTCACAGGTGGTATCGCAAACGTCGGTGCAGACTCGCCGATCGCCGAAGGTTTCACACCACTGGCTTTCGCATTCGTCGTCTTCTTCACAGGGCTCGCCAATCTCGCCCAGTTGTGGGTCCTGGTTGTCGCCGGCATCGGCGTCGTCCGAGACGTCATCACCGAAGCCGACGTCTTCGTCCGAGCCGGTGTCGTCGTCGACACCAGCGTCGCCATGAGGTGTCTGTCCACCGGATGCGTCATCACCGCAGCCCGCGGCCGGGAACAGGAATAGACACAGGAAGAGAAGGGCGGTGAGGTGGACGCCGGGCGTCCAGAAACGTTCAGATAGGAGTGGCATGACGATTGGCCTGGGAGACGAAGGGGGTTGGAAGGCACGTAACGGCTGGTAGCGGTATTACCGCCGACGCCACGGAGCATCAAGAACGAGATGAAGTTGGCAAGTGCGGGCCCAGATTCGCTCAGCGCTGCCCTTGGAAACATTCTTGCAGTTCGATGGCGCGGAAGACCGCTGAGACGCGAAGGCACTGAGGCGCGGAGCGCTGCACGCTGAACGCTGCCTCGCTGGAAAGGAACGCTGGACGCGGAGGCACGGCAGAGCTCACGGAACCTCGCTGATTTCGCGGCAAACAGCGCGGTCTTGGTTGCTGCGCACGCTCGTGGTTGCCGTCCTGTTGGCTTGTCGAGCCATTAGTCCCAAGGCTCACAAGCTATGATGGCCGTCACCACCATAGGGCCCGCGGCGCAAACACTGCGGACGCAGAGTAGCCCCAGCAACGTCGAGACCAGCACATGACGTCGCCCCTTCAGCGCTTTTCGCGAGATTTCGTGAGCTCTGCCGTGCCTCCGCGCTCAGCGTCCAGCGCCTTAGCGCTCAGCGTCTCCGTGCCTCCGTGCTCAGCGTTCGAACAGGTCGAGCATCGGACGTTGGTCGGCTTTCGACGCTTGAACCCGTCGCAGGACTCTACCGGTCATCGAAGGCTCCAGAGTCCCCTCCCCGAGTCGGGGAGGTGCCGAAGCGTAGCGGAGGCGGAGGGGGCGTCGGCAACCACAAGACACCAGAAACACGACCCGGATTCGAGCATCACGGAACGTAGATCAACGTCATGCCCCCGCCGTCGTAGGTGCTGGTGTGGGAGTCGGGCGTCCAACCGACGCCGAAGCTGGTCCAGACGTGGTCGCCGAGGCGGAACATGGCGCGGGTGACGAGGCGATTGAACGTGCCCGACCGGGGCTGACTCGGTGTGCCCTGCGCGTCGCGGTGCATGCGCAGGAGCATGACGTCGGCGCCGATGGCATCGTGGGGCGTCCAGAAGGTGCGTAGCGTCCACAGCCACTCTCGATTCTGGCTTTCCATGACATCGGAGAGCAGGGGGCCGGTCTCGCTCTGCGGCCTCGTGGTGCGTAGCACAGAGCCCTCCACATGGAGCGTGTCCAGCGGCCGGGCTACGGCGTATAGCCGCTGGGAGGTCGTCGTCTCCCGGACCGTGCGGTCGCCTTCGGGGCGCTCGATGAATTCCCAGGCCATCTGGGCGTCCACGGTCTTGAATGTAAAGCCCGTATGCAGGGGCAATTCCGGAACGTCCCACTCCACCAGCGCCGCCCCCAATACCGCCCGCCGATGGCGCAGGTGGTCGTCCTCCGACCGGTGGGTGAATTGGTGACGCCTCGTCTGCGGGACCACCGCTCCTCCGTACAACTCGCCACGGAGTCGGAACACGCGCTCCGTGCGAAGAGATGCCTGAAGCGCCAGCGGTACGTCGAGTTGGCGTATCTCCTCGGCGGGCGTCTGGCCGCGAGAGCGGATCAGCGCATAGGCGGGGTTGATAAAGGGATCGAGCAATCCCACGGACAATGCGGCGTCGCCGATGCCGTCGACGCTGTAGTCGGCGCGCAACTCGACGTCGATATCTTCTTTGTCGAGTTTGGGATGGAAGCGAAGGGCCACGTCCAGGCCGTCGGTCCCCAGGTCGCGATGCCCGATATCGAAGCGAACCACATGGCTGTCGGTGATCCGGTCCTGGCGCCGATCGTATTGGAGAAAGAGAAAGCCGTCGTCCCAGGTATCGATCTCGTGGCGAAGTTGCCAGCGGTTGAGCAACTCGCGCTCACTTGCGCTCTGCACCCACAGCCGCGCGCCGTGACGCCGTTGGGCCCACAGGGGCTCCGTACTCAGAGGAAAGTCGGGCACCGTCACGTCGAATTGGTAGCGCCGGGGCAAGGGGGCGGCAAAGCGCTGAAGCATCGGCCCCGCCGGATCGGGACGACCGGAGCGGTCATAAATCCGTAGCCACTGCTGATCCCAGGCGTCGACCAACGAATAGGCGTGCTCATCATCGCCCGCCACGTCGTCGCCGGCGTCGACACCGAAGAAGAACATCCCCGCCGCAATGGTGGCGGTCAGATACTGCATGTGGACGATTGTAATTCGCCATACGCCGGAGTCCAATGGGCGGCCCCCGGCCCCCGCGCGGCTTGACCCGCGGGGGAGTAAAGATTGACCGGCTACAGCAAGGCCCGAGCGCCTACCCGTCGCAGGACTCTACCGGTCATCGAAGGCTACAGAGTCCCCTCCCCGAGTCGCGGAGGGGGCGTCGGCGACCACAAAACAACCAAAACACCGCATCACGATCACCCACCAGATTGCCAAATTCCCGCTAATCGCCTAAAACCCATCCACCAACGTACCACGGACTACTGAATCGCGATGTGCGCCCCTGGGGGGCGCGCACTCGACCTTTCCACCGCCCAGCACTCAGCACCTAGCCGCCGGAGACCGGATATGACCGAACACCTCAACTTCCAAGACTATCTCCCCGACGACATCACCGACGTGATGGGCGACGAACAACTCGACTGGTTCGACGAAAGCCCCCTGGCCACCGACGACCGCACCGCTGCCGTCGTCGAGTGCATTCACGACGTCTACGCCTCGCCGGACCCATCGATCGACGAAGAGGCATTGACGGCCCTACTCGCCGCATTCTTCCACCGCGCCGTCGACATCTGCGACGGAATCGACGACTTCGACGACATCCCCGGCACCATCGACAGCTTCGCCCTGAAAGCACTCCGCGGCTTCTCCTCGAAGAGCGCCCTCGACGAATACTGCAAATACGCCGAGTCCGTCGTCCCCGCGGCGATGCTGAACATGGCCACCCGCTGGATCGACGGAAAAAAGGCCCACAAATGGACCTTCGAGGCCGTCGACTCGATGTACCGCGGCCCCTACGAACCAAAGCACGTCACCACTCGCCAGCGCCATGTCCTGGAGGAGATGCAGGAGCGTTTCGTATAAGGACGTGACCTCAAAACGCCCTCCGCAAATCTCTACCGGTCATCGAAGGCTACATAGTCCCCTCCCCGAGTCGGGGAGGTGCCGGAGCGTAGCGGAGGCGGAGGGGGCGTCGGCAACCACAAGACAACAAAAACACGACCCGGTGATTCAGAGGTTCACCCAAGCAATGAGCTTCGATAGTCAACCCATTCGACAATTTTGGAAGTACCGTGTTAACGTCCGTTCACATTTACCACGAAATTCTCTTACGGCGGTTCACGACTGCCCGACTGAGGTCCCTGAAATAAGGAGACGAGATGTCCTCGAAATATAGTCTTCCCGAATGCGGAATCCTTCCCACCGACGGTTCCATCGACCGCGAAGAGTGGCACGATGCCATGATCGATCGCTGGGAGTGGCTCATTGGCGAGTCGGCAGAAATCCTGAACTCCTGCGACGACGCTCTTGAAGCGGCTCGGAAGCTGAATCGCCTCTACGCCCCTTTTAACGTCGCCGACGTATCCGGAGAGACCGTGCAGCACCTGGTGGTGACCACCGATCGCTACGCCGACTCGCAAAGCGGAGGGGACCGACTCCATTTTCAATGCCACGACCACGAAATCGATCCCCAGGCCCCGGACGACGAATACGTCCTCCAACGCCACGACGGGTTCTGGTGGTTTGGCGATGACGACCTTCCGAGCGATGACCCGGAGATGATTCACGAAAAGGCGGCCTGGTCCTGCCTTCGCCTCGTCTGGTGGGGTAATGAAGAGCAGATCGCCGGCGTCGCCGGCGAGATTGATCGCTGAGTAGACGGGACATGGGGAGACGAAAGATGGATGTTGAGTTGAATGGAAGATTCAGCGCCGGCCACATGGCGGAAGTATTGGCTTCTGCCATGAGCGAGGCCGACGGCCTGTTGCAGTTATCATTGGGCGAAGATTGCTTCCTCTACCCCAGCGCCGTGGCCTGGCTGACGACCCAATTGTGCCGCTGGCAACACGACGGGAACGAGCTGACCTTCGATGTATCGAAGAACCCCCAGGTCGGGGCCTATCTGACGCGGATGGATCTCTTCGAGCATCTCGGCCTCGACGGAAA
>SLPW01000601.1 GCA_007131755.1 Myxococcales bacterium
CGTCGTCTCGAAGACCACCTGAAAACTCTCTGGTGCCTGTGGATCTACGTGCTCCGCCATCAGCAGTGCCTCTCGGTCCAGTCCTGACGATCCATCGCTAATACAGGCCGTGCCTACGATGAGCAGAGCGATGGCAGCGAGGAGCGGGCGAAGGGCAACTTTGTTCGCAAGCCACATGGAAGTCTCGTGGGTTCGACAAATGACTGTGATGACGTCGCCGAGTTACTCTATTGCCCGACTCTTGTGCAAGACTCCGATCTCGATCTCGCTGAGTTCGGAACGCGGTGGCGCGGAACTCTGAACGCGGTGGCGCTGAGGGCTGCACGCGGGTCACGGAGCTCTGAACGCGGTGGCGCCGAGGGCTGCACGCGGGACACTGTACGCCGCACGCTGAAGAGTTCGCGGAAGGGACGCTGTGGCGCGGCAATAATCGACGACGATTTTCGCCATATAGGACGAATTCGGATAGCTGTTATAGGTGTCCCGGTGATCGCTGCAACGACGATGTCTTCCAATAACGCGACGAGGACCTACGCAGGATGTCGCCCCTTCGATTCCAACCACGATCGGCGAAGGCACTTTTCAGCGCTACAGTGCAATGCCGCGAGCTCTTTCGCGCATTAGCGTCCAGCGATGCCGTGTTCAGCCCTCAGCGTCACCGTGTTCAGCCCTCAGTGTTCCCGCGTTCAGCCCTCAGCGTCACCGTGTTCAGCCCTCAGCGTTCCCGCGTTCAGCCCTCAGCGATCCCGCGCCTGGCTTTAAGGTGCGTAGAGGTTGCCGCAGGGCTGGGAGCTTTCGACGCAGTCCGGGTTTGGCTGGATATCTACGGCCGGCGTACCCGGATCGTCGTTGGTGTACAGGATATTCCAATAGTACTCACGGTCCGCTTCGAGCCGGCAGGGCTGCCCGGAGTCGACGCCACCCCAGCGAAGGTTCTGGGTAAAACTCTCCATATAGCAACCGCTCTCTTCGAGGTTTGACTCCTGGTCGAAGTCGCCCGGGCAGGGGGAGATGGTCATGATCTTTCGCCGTCCCTTGAACCAGGCCGAGATATTGACGCCGATCCCTCCCGTATGGGTCGAGTCGAGCCCCTGGGTGCTGATGCGAATGGCCATATAGTCGCGGCCGTCGTCGCTTCGAATACCGAGGTGTTTCGACAGATTGCTGGCGTCTATGAAGTTCGTGGGCCAGATCCCCTCGAACTCGCGACAGTCCGCATCGCGATCCCATCCCTGTTGCGTCATCACGCAGCTCAGATCGCCGCTGCTCAGTCGCGTCCAACCAGGCGGCGGCTGCCGTGCCGGTTCGGAGCATGGATCCGCCGGAGGCGACACGTCGTCTGCGTCGGAGTCGGCGTCCCCACTTGCATCCGTTGTGTCAGATCCGGCATCCCCCGCATCGGGCGCGCTCTGGTCTGCATCCGACGTATCTTCACCGGTATCTATCGTCTCTCCTCCCGTGTCGTCGACGTCCGCCGAATCGATCTCCGCGTCGGGCTGCGCTCCCCCAACATCGAGTTCACCTTCTTCGACCTCGGAGCTACATCCGACCAAGAGCCACATATATGTGACAAATACTGCATACCTCGTGATCCGATTCACTTTTTATCTCCGTATAAGACTCCTTCCTCTACTCGCTCGCTTCTACAACAGCCACCGAAAGGCGCGGCGCAACTCGGCAGCGCCGTCCTTCTCGCACCATTCCATCCCCATATCCCCATATCCCCACTCTCCCTTGCTCCTGCGCTGTTGGTTATGCCCAATTTCCCTAAGCATATCAATCACTCCCCCTTCTTCCGCGCGTTCTGCCCAAAGCGCCCCATCATCGTCTGGGTCAGGCGTGGAGCATGACCGCCGAAGAAGGCCACCACCTTTCCGTGGCCCGTGATCACCGCCTCCGTGCGCCGTCGCTTGATGGCGCCGAACATCTTCTTTGCGGCCTTGTCCGTAGGCCACATGAACTTCTTCGGACGCCGGTCCTCCCACTCCGGACGATACTGGCCCTTATTGTCCACCTTTCCGATATCGCTCTCCACGAAGCCCGGTAGCAGGGTCGTGCACGTAACACCTGTGCCGGCGAGTTCGGCCGTGAGCGTCTGACCGATACTGCGCACGGCGAATTTCGACGCCGAGTAGGGACCGTTTTTGGGAAGCCCCACCGTCCCGGCGACGCTTCCCATGAGCGCCACCCGCCCCTGCGTCTCGCGAAGGTGGGGAAGCGCGTATTTCACGGTCATCGCCAACCCCACCACGTTGACGTCGAATTGGCGCGTCCAGTCCGAGGCGCTCAACTCCTCGAAGGGGCCCGCCACGGAGTAGCCGGCGTTGGCCACGACCACGTCCATCCGGCCCGTCTCGTCGATGATCTCGTCGACAGCGCTCTCGATATCCGTGACCTTCGTGACGTCGCAACACACCGCCAGCCCTCGCCCTCCGGCTTCCTCGATGGCCTGCACCGCGTCATCCAGCGGCTCACGCCTTCTGCCTGAGACAGCGACGATCGCCTGTCGCCGGGCAAACTCCAGCGCCAACGCTCGTCCGATGCCCGTGCCACCGCCGGTGATCCAGACAACTCTTCCCTCGAATTGTGATGCCATACTTCCTCCTCATATACCTTTCACTACCCATCGGGCCCGGTTACAATGCCCGCGCGCCAGACGATTCGAGTTGACATTCCTCAAACCTGATACCCCATGGGCACGCCCTCCGACCAGCCTCCCACGTCGCACCCGCCTCGTTCCTGGAAGTGGGTATCTTACAAGACGTTCTCGGCCCTGCCCTTTTATCGGCGGGCCTGGGAGATTTTAAAGAAGGATTGGCTCGTCTTCGTCTGGAAGCTCATCGTCGATTTCATCGGTCGCTTCGCCACCGCTGCGGTGGCCATCCTCATCGTCGCCCTCTTTGTCGTCGACTTCCAATTCTTCGTCGCCGATCATTTTATCCTCGACTGGTTCGGCCACGCAGCAGGCATTCTGAAATCACCGGGGTTCATCGCTGGAACTCTGGGCGCCCTCTTCTTCGCGTCTCTCGTTGCTACGGCGCTGGAGGCCCTGGTCGTCGGCGGAATCTGGGGCATCCTCGCAAAGGGACTGCGCGATCAGCCCGTTCGCTTACTCGCCGACTTCATGGTCGAGTCCATCAATCGCTTCCCCGAAGTGCTGGGGCTCTTCCTGCTAAAATTCGCCGTGGGCTTGATCACCGCATTTCTGGGCCTGGCCATCCTGCTGGGATTTGGCCAGGGACTCTTCGCCGGAACTTTGACCGACGTCCCCGGATTTGCGCTGACCCTGGTGCTCGCCATCTCCGTGACCTTTTATATGGCCTGGGCAGCCCTATCCCGACTCGTCGTCGAAGCCATGGGTGCTCCGCTAATCCTGGACGACGTCGATCTCGGAGAGGCCATCCTTCGGGGCGCCCACTTCGCACTCGACAACTTCTGGAGCCTCTATCGCCTGCTCATCTTCGCCCTCGCCATCTTCCTCGCCCCTCTGGGCATCTACTTCGTCCTCATCATGGCGAATAATTTCGCCCTATTCTACGCTCCCGCTCTCTCGCCACTGACTTCCCTTCTGCGATTCGGCGGCGAAATCCTGCTTTGGACCTCCGTCAGCGTCATCACCGTCTTCTTCTACGGCGCCCTCTTCGCCTTCTACCACTGCGACGACGAGGAGTACGAGCGTCAGCCCCCCGAGACCACCGACGGAGATGACCCGCCAGCAGGCGATGCACCGGACGGCGACAGCCCCTTTCGAGAGGGCGCCACCCTCGATGACTTCATCCCCGACGAGGCACCGAACCGCTTCCACATCGATGACATCCTGCAGAATCGCGATGATTCGCACGCCACGGAACCAAAGCCCGAACCGGAGCCCGAACCAACTCCAGACGAATCAGACGCTCCCGATTTCGAGCCCGAAGAAAAAAATAAATAATTCCCACCCCCGCCATCGTCCCTTATTCTGAAGGTGATCAGGGTCTTGAGAATTAATTCGAGATCGGACTTGGAAAAGAATTCCAGTCTTTCTAAACTTATTCAGGAAGACTGTAAGCGGCTCGCCCGTTATGGGTCAGAGTTCGGGAACAGGCACCCTGGCCATCGCAGCTCCCGATCTTCTACGATGAAAGGCCGCTTGAAGCCTCGTTAAGGAGTAACGGCATGGTCGACGAACACATCATCTACGACGAACTTAGACGTGAGAGGAAGGACGAGTGGCAACCGGAGGCCCTTCGCCTTCCCCTCTACACCCCGCGCACCGATGACGAAGAAGCGCATACGGAAGAATCGGATGACGAATCCTCCAACCGGGGCGTCATCATCATTGATATGAACGATGGATACTCCATCCTCGAGTAAACTGACCTCGCCATTGAATCTTGTGTGATTTGCATTCGCATTCGCGAAGCCGCCCCATTCTGTCGGGCGGCTTCGCTATTTCTTGCGCCCCCTCTCCTCGGCCCCTGCGCGCCTTGGCCGCAGTGAAGAAGACTGGACTTGCTTTTTGCCCGGTTGTCATCACCGTTATGCAGCCAAATTTCTACGTGACTCTTGCCCCACGACAGGCTCGTCGCGTACACAGTGCGTACCCGGCGGCATCGACCATTACCCAAGATCGACACACGCAAGAATCGAGGAGACTCCCCATGGCCGAGGCGAGCATCGCGAACTGGAAGGAAGCCTTCGAGGACCTCTCGCTGGAGCCTCGAGACACGGCAGCTCCCGACGATACGACGGGCACTTGGCTGGAAGCGCTTGCCGAGTTTTCTCGCCACAGCTTTGCACGCCTTCTCTTATCGCCCGGCGAAGATCAGCTCCGAATCCGGCTCGAGATCGCCCTGGGCCCCCCGGGAGATGACGCCGACGCGCTGGCTGCCGCCCTGGTCGACGGTCTGACGGGGACGACGAAGACCGAGTGGGACGCCGCCACCGGCCAGACGCCATGGATCCTGCAAACAGATCTGGCAAAAGAAGACGGGTCCGAGAAGCTGCGCAACTTACTCCTCCATATCCTGGAGGTAGCCGAGCATTTCGACGGCGTCTCCTCCTCGACGCAGTGGTTCCAGATCCTCGGCGGTCCGTCGCCTGACGAGAAGCCATCGCAGGACAGCGGGAAGAAGACCTCCTCCGATTCTCCCTTCGAATCCATCGGCGATGGTTCATCGAAGTCCGAACAGGAGGCGGCCAGTTCGGCCACTCTGGAATCGTGGAAGGTCACCCGCGTCGGCGAGGCTCTCCGTGCCTCCATCGGCTTCTCTCAGGTCCTCTCATCGGATCAATTGAGCGCACTCACCCGGGGGTTGGAGTCCCACATCCACGCAAAATTCGACGCCCAGGCACGCCCCATCGAAAGCGACGATCGCGCCGAGCTCCGCCTGCCCTCCACTGCGCGGACCGTACTCTTTTTGGAAATCTCCCCCGGAGGATATCCGGAGGGCCTCAAAGCCCTAAAAAAAGATATCGACTCCTTCATTGAGCGCCTCGAACAATTTTGCTCCTACGGTGTGGATCTCTTCGAATATCTCGGCGTCGCCGACACGGTGCTGGGCGGAGCCGACGACACTTCCGACGAGCGCACGCTGTCATTCGATCGACGTGCTCCCGGGCCTCGAGGGCCGGAGGTCTCGCGGGAGTCACCGGAGCCGGAGGCCGGGATCGTCCTCGATCTGAGTTCGTCATCGGCCACGGATACTCTGGAGCCCAAAAATTACACCGATCCGCGCCTGAGACGGGACGACGCTACCACTCGACTCGTCGACGTCGTCCTTCGTCACCCCGGCTATTCGGACCGGCGCATCGGCCAGGTCTTGAGCATCCTCTTGTCCGTGGAGTATCACCACGCCATCGACATCGCCGACAGCGCTCCCTGCGTGATCGCCTGGGGCATCGGGCGTCAGCGAGCACGGTCGTTTAAGGACGTCATCGAATCTGCCGGCGGAAAGGTCGTCCTTGTAGAACCCGGAACCTTCGGCGAGGATTGAGTATATTCAGTCCCCGGCACCCAATACCCAGTACCCAACCCCCGCCCCTACCCATGAATTGCCCCCGCTGTGGAACCGCCCATCCCGAGCCGGCCAATCAGTGTCGGCGCTGCGCCTCCGTGCTCCCCCGACCTCGATGCAAGCAATGCAAGGCTTCCATCGAGTGGGGCCATAGCTATTGCGAGCGCCACAATCCGGAGAACGAGGAGGAGGCCTATTGCCCGGCCTGCGGCGTCGAGAACGATCCCGACGCCGACTACTGCAAAGAATGTGGCTCCCCGATGGCCGTCATCACCCGGGTTGTGGCCACCTCCGAGGGAGAGGACCACCCCGATCCCTGGCGTGTCTACGGCGTGGAGACCAACTTCATCGGCCGCGATGACGAACTCGAAGCCCTGCGCGAGATCCTGGACGAGACGGAAGAGGCAGCCTCATCGCGCGTCGCCCTCGTCTCCGCTCGCCCCGGTCTCGGAAAATCGCGACTCTTCGCCGAGTTCGAGCAGCGCCTGGAGCACTCTTTTTCGCCCACCGTCGTCCTGCGCGGTGTCTGCCGCGAGGACGTGGGCGGCGCATTCACCGTCGTCTCCCGCATGTTGCGCTCTCGGCTCTACATCCCGGACTCCGACAACTCGGCCATGGCCCGGCGCCACCTGGTGGAAGCCGTCGAGGCCCTGGTGGGCGACAAGGCTGATCATATCAGCCGCCGCCTTGGCGAGCTCATCGGCCTTCCCTTTCCCTCCGAGTTGCGAGAGACCACCGACGATGCCTCACCGGAGGAGATGGAACGCTCGTCATTTCACGCCGTAGAGACGCTGCTTCGCGCCGACGCCACGAAAAACCCCCTCCTCTTCATCGTCGACGACGTCCACCTCGCCCCGGATGCCACAAAGCGCCTTCTGCGCCATCTCATCGATGAACTCGAGGACGCGCCGATTCTCTTTGCCCTGGGGCAGACCGACGACACCGACGCAGGGCTCAATCCCGAGGAGGCCGACCTCCACCTCCAGCTCGCTCCCCTGAGCGACGCCGAAGTCCGCCACCAGGTCAAAGACGTCCTGCGTCTCGCCAGTGGCGTACCCGACAATCTGGTGGAGAATATCGTCGACGCCGCCCTGGGAAATCCACTGGCCGTCGAGGAAATGCTCCGCATTTTCATGGCCGAAGGCATCGTCGACACCCGTATCGAGCCCTGGAGCATCGACGCCGAACGCGTCGACGACATCGAGCTTCCCACGACCGTGGAGGAGACTGTCGCCGCCCGCCTCGAGGGCCTCACGGACAGTGAACGGGCCATCCTGGAAATGGCGGCCTGCGTAGGCCCGCTATTCTGGGACGACCTGGTACGCTGCCTCGATCGCCTCCGTCGAAACGCCGACGAACGCCCTGAGACCACCCTGGGAGACGACGCTCAAACCCGGGCCGATCGCCGCGTCGACAACGCCCTGGAGAGCCTGGAGCGAAAGGATATCATCCGGCGCCAGTCAGAGAGCCGCCTGTCGAACAATCAGCAGTTTTATTTTAAGCATCGCCTGGAGCGAAAGGCCCTATACGACCAACTTCCTGCGCGGCTTCGAAAGCGCAACCACCGGCTCATCGCCCAGTGGATGGAGCGCCGATTTGACTCCAACTCCGACGGCACCTCCGAGGTCATCGCAAATCACTATGCCCGCGCTCGCTGCCTTCGCCGCGCCGCCGTCAAATTCCTCGACGCCGGCGACGACGCCGCCCGCCAGCACGCAAATCAAAAGGCCATCGAGCTCTACCTGGAGGGACTTGGCTGCCTTAGTGACGCCGATATGGACCTGAAGATGCGCGCCTTCCACGACGTGGGAAGTCTCTTCGAGTTGCGCGGCGATCCCCGTCAGGCCCTGACCTACTACCGCGACATGGCCCGATACGCATGGCTTCTGAGCGATCCTTCCAAAGCCGGGGCTGCCCTCAATAAGATCGGGCGTGCCCGCCGCAACCTGGGCCACTACGACGAGTCCCTCGCCGACTTTGAGCGCGCCCTCAAATTCTTTCAAGACGCAGACGACGAGCCGGGCGTCGCCAGCACCCTCGACGACATCGGAAAGATCCACTGGATTCGCGGGCATCAGGACGAAGCCCTCGAATACTATCGGGCCGCCCTGGAGATGCGCCGAAGCCTGGGCGACAAGCGCTCCATCGCGTTGAGCCTGAGCCACGTCGGCTCCGTCAAGCTCAGCCTCGGACGCCTACCGGACGCCATGGTCTACTATCGCGAGGCCCTCCAGATCCGAAAGGAGATCGACGACCGCCACGGCATCGCGAGTAGCTATAATGATCTGGGCGCCCTTTGCGTCGAGCGCGGCCAATGTGAAAAGGCCGTCCCTCTCTTCGAGCGCGCCATGGAGATCGCCGCTGATATCGGCTACCGGGGACTGGAGTGTGCCGCCCACAACAATCTGGGCGAAGCCCTCATCGCCCTGAAGCGCCGCGACGAAGCTCAGCAACACCTGCAACGAGCTGTGGAGTTGGCCGAAGACATCGGCCAGCAACGCGTCCTCTTCGACGCCCTTCGCAACCTGGCTCGACTCGCCGTTCGTCAGGCCGAACGCGACCTCGCCCTGGAGCGCATCGACGCGGCTCTCGAGATCGCCCACCAGCTCGACTCCGAGAGCTACGTCGCCATCGCCGAACTCACCCGCGCCGAGATCCACTTCGAGTATATCTTCGACCCCACTCTCAGCGACGATAGCAAGAAATCGGCGGCCGATGCCTTCCGCCGTGCCATCGAACTTCTCGACAAGACCGACGTCGACATCCAGCTCGGAAACGCCCTGACCAGCTTTGGGCACTTTCTCCTCGAATGCGGCGAAACCGACGAAGCCCGCGAACACCTCCAACGCGCCATCGTCATCTTCGAAGAGCTCGATCTGCCGAATCAACGCGCCGAGAGCGAAGAAATTTTGGAGCGGGTAAAGGCATAGCTCGGCCCGTCATCTCGCCAGGATCTCCCAAAAATTCCCCAGGATCTCCCGCCCCACCTCGGTCAACACCGACTCGGGATGAAATTGCATCCCATACACCGGCCAATGCCGGTGTCGTAGGCCCATGACGAAGTCATCACCTCGGGCGTCGACGATCAATTCCTCCGGTGTCTTCGTCACCACCAAGCTGTGATAGCGCGCCGCATCGAATCTCTGAGGCAACCCCTCGTATAATCCCCGCCCGTCGTGTTCGATGAGACTGGCCATCCCGTGCATCGGTCTCCCACCGGGCTCCACGCGTCCGCCGAAGGCCACTGCTATCGCCTGATGCCCCAGGCAGACCCCCAGGATCGGAATTAGACCCGCGAAGTGTCGGATCGCCTCCACGGAGATCCCGGCCTCATCGGGATGCCCCGGCCCCGGCGAGATCACCAGTCCTGCCGGATCCCACTGCTGGAGGTCCTCTAGCGTCACCTCATCGCTTCGCACCACGGCAGCCCGGCAGCCCACCTCATATAACCGATGCGCAAGGTTGAACACGAAGGAATCCCGGTTGTCGAGAATGATCACATCCTCACCACCCTTCGGTTTCCACTGACTTTTCGACAACATACACAACCCTAAACCAACACCTTAACCCCTAAACCAACACTTCACCCATCCGTCGTCTCATATCGCCTCCGCCAGATCCCTCACCAACCCCACATCCAACGCCATCCCGTCCACCTCGGCAACGGGTGTCACGAGCCTCCCCGCCGAAGTAAGCGCCATGGCCTCGCAGGTCTGCAGGTCCCCGACGAGCACCACTCGCTCCTCGACCTCAATGCCCTGCTCCCGCGCCGAATCGAGGACCACACTTCGCACAACCCCCGGCAAGATTCCCTCCATTCGCGGCGTCACCCATCCGCCGCCGATCCGCAAAAATACATTCGCTGCCGAGGCTTCTCCGACTCTGCCATCGGAGCTGACCATCAACGCCTCATCAAAGTCGCGCTCACGGGCTCGCCTCTTCGCCTCGGCGCTTCGAATCCAGCTCGTGGTCTTGTGCTCTGCGAGCCGGTCGCCGGGAAAATAAAAGCCCTCGATGCAGGTGATGGTGACACCCTCGCCATTGATAGGCCCCGGCAAGGCTCGGTGTCGAAGCCTCACAGAGCCCACGCCGCCTCCGAAGGCTCCGTCGCCGGGCCGAGTGACTGTGACCCGCCACAGGCCGTCTCGACGCTCCTGAAGGCTCTCCAGCGTTTCCAGGCCGGCTTCCATCACCTCTTCGGGAAACGCCAGCCCCCGAGCACTACGCTCGAAACGCCGCAGATGGCGATCTAAAAAGCGCGCCCTTCCGTCTTCAACGCGCACCGTCTCGAAGAGTCCATCGCCATAGAGAAAGCCTCGATCTTCAGCCGACACCGGCTCATCCGTCATCACCGCCCTCCAAAAGCTCCAGAAAGGAAGCCGCCTTCCACATTGCCTCCTCGTATTCTCCCGCCGGATCGGAGTCCGCCACGACGGCTCCCCCGCTACCGTATTCTACCGTATCCCCGTCAACCACGGCGGTACGGATCAACACGTTGCTGTCGAGCCGACCGTGATCGGACCAATAAAACATCGACCCCGTATAGGGCCCCCGAGCTGTCTCTTCGTTCTCGGCAATCCACTCCATGGACCGAAGCTTCGGCGCCCCCGTAATGCTGCCTGCGGGAAAGGACGCCAAAAAGGCGTCGAGTCCGTCGAAGGAGTCGGCAAGCTCCCCGCACACCGTGGAGACCAGGTGATGAACGGACTCGAAGGAGTGAAGCTCACAGACCGCCCTGGCCCCTACCGTGCCCGGCCGGCAGACCCGTGTGAGGTCATTGCGCATCAGATCGACGATCATCACATTCTCCGCTCGATCCTTTTCGCTCTCAACCAACTCCCGTGCCAGCCGATGGTCCTCCTCGGCAGATTCTCCTCGCGGCCGCGTCCCCTTGATGGGCCGCGTCACCACCTTTCCTGCAGCATCGACGCACAGAAATTGCTCGGGGCTTACGGAGGCGATGAAGAGCTCTTGGACGTCCACCATCCCTCCGTAGTCTCCCGGCGCACGCTCACGCAACGCCGCGTACAGCCCATGTCGATCGCCTCTCCAGCCGCCGCGAAAGCGCTCCGTATAATTGACCTCGAAGAATTCCCCTGCGTAGATGGCCCGCACCGCCTCTTCAACCCGCCGCTTATAAACTTCGGCGCTGATCTCTTCACCGCCCGGGTAGCCTCGTCCGGTGCCAATGATGGGCTTTCCTGGTGCCCGACGGAGCGTCTCCGCCGTGCTCTCCACGGCCCGACGGCATCGCCCGGCGACGGTCCACCTGCCGGTGCCGTGATCATAGACCGCTCCGGCATCGAATTCCCCAACCCACAGCTCCGGTGTCGTCGCCTTGCGCGCTTTCACCTTCGGCGAGTCGAGACGCCAGCCGAATTCGAATCCCAGCACGCCGGCCACCCCGCCTACGAAGGAAAGCCCCCGATCGTCCTCCACGACTCGGTGACAGCTTCGCATCCACTTTACCGGGTCCTCCACCCTGGTCTCCGAAGGCCGCTCCACGAAATGCCCGTTGTGCTCCACGAGCCATCTCCGCGGCGACGTCAACAACAATGACCGCGCGCCACCATCTCCACGCTGCGACGCCGTCTGATCTTCGAAGAGCAACGTCGGCCTCCCCTCTTCCCGACAAAACGAAGCCGCCGACCAGGGTGTGGCGGCGGCCTCATCGACTTCCACTGCGTAGATCACCATCAGCGACCGCTGTGCGTTAGGGTGACCTCCACCCGGTCGTTGTTGCGGGGAGTATCGGAAAAGCGGATGTCTTGCTGCCCATGCCCGTCATGGCGAATCCGGGAGGAGTCGATTCCGGCGTCGACCAGAAAGCTCTGCACCCGTTGGGCACGAGATTGAGAGATGGCCAGATTCTGCGTCGTTCCGCCTCCGCGTCGGGTATATCCGTCGATCTGGACCGAGAATTCTTCGTATTCGTCGATGAGCTCGGCCAACGCATTGAGCCAGGGGCCCGTCTCGCGCTCGAACTCCGACTCTCCCTGCGGGAAGAGCCCGGCCATGATGATCTTCGTTCCGTTGGGGACGACTTCAGTATATTGGCCGCCGAAATTGGCCTGCGCCTTGTCCTGGATGGAGGCGATGCGATTTTCGGGTCGCATCTTTTCCACATACGCCTCGTGAACGGGCACTGCCGTCTCGTAGGCCTCCTCGAAGAGCTGCACGGCGAAGCTCACCTGTCGCTTCGCCCTGGAAGCGGCTCCGGGATTTTCGTTGAGCAGGTTGCGCGCGTTCTCCAACTGGGTGTCGGCGCGCTGAAAGAGCCCGCGAGTCTCGGAATATTTGTCGGCGTCGTGATCCAGCGCCTTCTCTCTGAGTTCCCGGGCCCTGGTGATCGCTTCGTTCGCCCGCTCCAGCACCTCCGAATCCTGGTCACTGCTGGCCCTCTGCGCCGCCTCGGCATCCCCCCTTTCCTGCAATTCCCGTTGTCGCCGCTGTCGCCTCTGATCGGCAGCCTCGGCCATCTGCTGGTTGAGCTCGTTGAGCTCCTGCACCAGCTCGTTTCGGCTGCTCGTGACCTCGCGCAGCGTGGGATTGATCTCCACGATCTGCGCGTTGACCCCCTCCAATTCTTCGGCCTTCTCAAATTGTTCGTAGATCGCAAGCGCCGTCTCGTAGCGCAGAAGCCCCAGCATTGCATATTCCTGCGAGCGCGATGCCCGCCGATCTTCTTGTGCCTCCCGGGCCAGGCGCCGATACCTGCGGGCTTCGTCCAGAAAGCGCGAGGCGTTGGGGATCTGACGCAACTCCTGCGTCTTCTCCTCCCCCATCCTCGCCTCCAGTTGCTGCAGTTCCTCCGAAGGCGGAATGCTTCCACAGGCTGTCAGGACTGCCAGCGAAACGATGAGCACAGTCAACAAAAGCGTACTAATTCTCGCCATCTCAACACTCCTGAAACTTCAGATCCGGTATACGTCGCCGCTCTCTTCGAGCCGCCGCCCTTCGATCAATCCTCTTGCCGCAACCGCTCCAATTCGCGCTTGCGCTCATCTCTTTGCGCCTCCAGATCCTCAATCTCTTTTCGAAGCCGCTCAATCTCTTTTTTCGAGCCCTCATAGGAAGCGCGCTGTTCCTCGATGGATTGCCGCATCCGCTCCGTCGCTACGCGAGCCTGCAACAGGTCGAGCATATGATCGACGCGCCGAATATGCTGCTCGGCGCCGGCGCTGACGCCTCGTTGTTCGAGTTGTCTGGCCTGCTCCAGCCATTCAGTCGCCTGATCAAACTCCTCGTCCACCACCCCCTGGGCGTCTTCCTCCAGCGAGTCCAGCCGCTGTTGTAGCCCCTCTATCTGCTCCGATTGCTGTTGAGCCCACGCCGGTGAAACCACCAGTATCATGGCCAACGCCATCCACAATCCGATCCATCTACGTCCACTTCGGTGCCAACTCATAAGGCCTCCAGCCAGCCTACGTCGCCAACTTCAATTCCCGCTTCTTCAATCTTTATAGCGATTTGACAACAAGAAGGCCACCGCCTCGCGCGCACTGTCGTCACAGTAGCCGTAGCGCTCCTTGAGGTTGCGAATCGTCGTCTCCACCGACCGCAACTCCGAAGAACTCAACGTGTCGGAGTCGCCCTCGAAATAGGTCAACAGATTCTCCTCGATTCGCCGGACCTGCTCCTGGCGCTTGCTGAAGAAGGCCTCCTGCAACGCCTCGAAGATGGTAGGAAAGATCTGGCGATAATTGACCTCCTGGTTCGGATTGTCGATGGAGAAGGCGGCGATGGACGAGATGAGTCCCCGGCGAAAGTCCTCCGGGTCCTCCTCGATATTGATCGTCTCCTCCACTTCTTCCATCAACTCTTCGTCGGGCTCCTCGTAGGCCCCGGTGATGGGATTGTAGACCTTTTCGCCCTTCAGAGATTGACTGACGTGGTCCATGTAGCGGGAGAACAATTCCTCGTACTGACCTTCCTCTACAAGGCCCATGGCACTCCTGATCTCGACGTCGATCATGTCCAGATAGCGCTCGCGCACCACGTCGATAAAGTCTCCGTGGCGATGATAGGCTCCGTCTGGCTTCATCTGCAAAAAGGGAAAGACGCTGGGGTCTCGTACCAATTTGCGCAACTCCTCGAAGACCGCCAGCGGGCTGAGGGTTGGATATTTTTCGTTCTGACTTGCGTTGAGCAAAATCATCTTCATTTCCCGCGGGCTCGCTCCGTGGCGGCCCTCGTATTGCGCCGTCTCCGCTCCTTCCTCCATCATGTCCGGGACCACCGCCTTCAACTCCCTGGCCCGCTCCGGCCCGATATCGGTGGGCACCTTGCCTCGGGCGTAGAGATCGGCCTTCTCCAAGGGCGTCAACTTTGCCACCACGTCGCGAATCGACGAATCGTAGTCGCTGGCGTCAGGCCTCTTCAACCGCGTCAACACCGCCCACAGCGCTGCCACGAAAGTCGTATGGGGAGCGATGCGCTTGATGAAATTGATGCTCTTGATCTGCTCCCGGTAGATCAACTCCTCCACCGTATAATCCAATAGATAGGGCACGCGCACCAACTCCACTCGCCCCTTGAACGACGAGTAGTCCGCGCTCTGCTTGAAGGCGTCCAGATAGTCCTCATTCGCCGTTCCCATCAGCACCGCGTCCATGTGCACGATGCGATGCTCCAACGACACGCTTCCCCTCTCGCTCGTGGCAAGTAGGTATTTATTATAATCGGGATGACGCTTGAAGAGATCGTCGTATTCGATGAGCCCTCGATTTCCGTCCACCAGATCCCCGAAGGGTTCGAAGATGGTCTGGTTTTGAAGACTCACCGGCAGCGCTTTGAGGCTTCGGTCCACCGTCAACTGCCTGAGGTTGGCGTCGACCCGCATCTGAGGCTCCACGGTCACCGCCGCATTGCGATAGCGCCGGCTGACGAAGAAGCGCTCCACCTGCACGTGACGCATCACTTTTTGAAAGTCCCCGCGATATGCCGTCAATAGTGCATCGAAGATCTGGCGGTTGGTGTGGCTCAGGTCTCCACGAAGGATATAATTGCTCAGCATAAACGGCGTCGATCGGTCGCCGCTGTCCTGGTCTTCTCCGTCGTCGAGTTGCCGTCGCGCATGATCGCTGTCCGGCTCCTCCGTGGGAATGATGCTGTGGGGAATATGCTCCCGAAGCAGACGCTGACGTTGTTCCAGGGGGATCAGAAAGAGGGGGTGATCCTTGAGGTCACTTGCGATCTTTGCGTCCACATCCTCTTCGTCCAAAAAGGCGAAGCTCTCCAACTCCGAACTATCCACCGTGCGCGCTCTATATCCCCCGAATCCGATGGAGCCCCCGTCGGCCTTCGATTCCGTGGGAAAGATCCAGTTGAACCGGTATAGCGCCCCCTCCTCGGTACATGAATAATGCTCCAGGGCCCGCATCATGGTGTCGATGAGCGTACTCTTTGCGCTTCCATTCGGGCCGTGGAGCAGGATCAGCTTGTCGATTCGTCCCTGACGCACAAAATTGTCGATGAGACGAAAGACATGCTCCTGGGCACGGGACTGGCCGATGAGCCGGTTTCTTCCCTCTTCGAAGGGAGCATCGAATAAACCGAAATGGGTCACCTCTCCCCACACCAGCGGCTTCGCCTCGCGGCCGTAGTACAGAAAACAGTCCCGAAGGTACTGCACGCTATTTCTGGCGTGCCGGCGAGGGTATTCCTCGAAGGCATCCAGAAACTGGGAAAAGCTCATGATGCGGCGATTGGCCTCGAAGTCCTCTCGAACCTCCTGGGCCACTTCCTCCAACAATTGTCGGCTATCGCTCATTGTCGATCGTATCCTGGTAGAAAAAGTCTACTCCCATCGCTGCGGCGGTCCCGTCCTGCCGTGGCGTATCGCGAATCTACGCTTATGATCCTGCTGGACTTTCGAATTACTGGGCCTCCAAGATCAACTCCACCGGCTCGTTGCGCAAAATATCGCACCGCTCGTCGTTGCAAACACTGAAGTCCGCACGTCCTTCAAGCCTGTGTTGTCCCGGCTCTTTTGCTGTCACGGACACCGGAATCGTCGCCTGCTCGTCCTGCAACTCCATATCGTTCCAATTCATCTTCGATCTTTCTACCACCAGCCCATCGATCTCGTCGAACTCGATGGCCCAGGGAAACTCGTTGTTGATCTTCAAATCCGGCCCCGGGAGCACCAATAGCTCCACTGCGCTCTCTTCTCCCACATCGATCTCGCTCCCCTCGACGCGCATCGTATATTGATGGGAACGATCCACGTGCTCCTGCGCCTCCTGAGCGACCGCCTCCGGATCGTATTCCTCCCGATCACAGCCCGTCATCAGCCCCACTGTAAGGACGCCAAAAACCAAGATCGCCGTCAACGGGGACATCACCCTCATTCGCCTATTCCACATATCGCCTCCGTCCTTCACGTCCTCTGCCTGGCACGCCCATGCTCATCGTGGCACCTCACCAGGTTAAATAGCGTTCCATCTTCAACCTTTGTTCCCTACACCGGATTCGCCACCACCGGCGACATCCCCCATCGGGGCTACCAGATGATGGATAACACGAGGCCCCGCCCGTCAACCAGCCAACCCATACTCCTGCGGCCACTCGCGGAGATCCTATACCCACTACCCACTACCCACTACCCACTACCCACTACCCACCACCCACCACCCACTCTGTCTCCTTGCCTTCCCATGCCCCTACCTGCATCCTGTCCATTCCTCCCCGTTTCGGGAATGGATGGCGTTGATTGCGCCTTATTTCTGGCTCGGGCCAAAATGAATCGGCCTTTCGTACCACGTAGCCCCAGATCTTTTTATGGCGAAGGATACACGCCAAAACTCACGCCTCTTCTCCTCGTCCCCCGTTTTGGAGAAGACACGGGTTCGCCAGTTATTGGACAACGTCTTCGTCCAACTCGTGGCCTTTACCTGCTTCGTCGCCGCCGTGGTCGCCATCCTCGTCGCCGGTGTCGATGACGGCGATCGCCACCTCCATGAGTCGATGATCGGTCAGGTCGCACCCCATACGATCGAGGCCTCCCTAGACTTCACCTTTTCCGAAAAAGACATCGCCGCCACCAACGAATTACGCGAAGAGGTGGCACGTACCGTCCCCTCCGTCTTCGACTGGCACGAGGACCTGGGACAAAATACCGAGAATCAGATCGAAGAGGCCTTCTCGGCCATGCGCGCCGATCTGGCCGAGCGCTCCCGAGAGCATCTCGCCGAATATTCACCCGTCGATCTGCGGCAGATCGAAGCCGAAGGCACCTCCGAAGAAGTTCAGCGCCGTGCACTGATCGAAATCCTCCCTCCCGAGGATCGCCTGCGGATGGCTCAACAGGCCCGCAGCGACATCTTCGACGAGAAGTTGGAAGTGCGTATCTCGCGCGACGACTTCGACGAATTCGCCCGTCACGGCTTCTCCTCCGATGCCGAACAAGCCCTTGCGACGATCATCGACGACGTGATGTCCAAACTCGTCGTCGCTGACACCGACCTGGTCGAACAGGAACGCGACCGGGGCATCTATCTTCGTCGACTGCGCGGAAATACCCCCGTCATCGAATACCATATCACCGATTTGGACGGGCGATTCTTGAGCCTCGAGGCGGCATCACAGCTCATCGAAGAAGCAGCCCGCAATCATCATCACCTCGGAATCAGCTCATCCAGGCTGCGTCAGGCCGTCTCCGCCACCGCCCTCGCTCTGCTGGAGCCCAACACCGTCTTCAATGAAGCGGCCACCATCGACAAACGCCAGGCCGCCCGCAACTCCGTGGCCGACCAGATCGTGCGCGAGAGCTTTCGCGAAGGCCAGGTCATCGTCGAAGAAGGACGTATCGTCACCGAGCGCGATTACCGCATCGTCGAGGAGATGTTCGCCGGTGAGGAGACCTTCCACACCACCCAGGTCTGGAGTGGTATGGCCCTGACCAGCCTATTGCTCCTGATCATCTTCTTCGGATTCGGCCGCCGCAATATCCGGGAGTTTCGCCCCGGGCCCCGCGACGTGGTCTTCATGGCCACCACCCTTTTGATCATGTTGCTCATCACCCGGGTGGGCACCACCGTCGGCCACGCCCTTGCCGAACAGACCGGAAGCGTCCCCCTCGAGGCGTGGTATCTTGTGATCCCCGTCGCCGCCGGCGGGATGCTCATTCGACTTGTCCTCGACAGCGAACATGCCATCGTCTTCACCATTCTCTTCGCCATCCTGGTGGGCATCATCGCCGGCGATTCCCTCTTCTTTGCGGTCTTCGCCATCATGGGGACCCTGGTGGGCATCACGACGGTACAACAGGTCAAGCATCGAATGGCCCTGATGTGGAGCGGCATGGCCGTCGGCGGGGTCAACGCCGCCGTCATCATCGGTTTTCTCCTCATCCAGGGCGAGCTATTTCAGATGGCCGCCCTGGCCTATATCCTGCTCGGCTTCGGCGGGGGTGTGGCCGCTGGATTCTTCATCCTCGCCGTGCTGCCCGTCTTCGAGTCCGTCTTCGGCTATACCACGGATATCAAGCTATTGGAGTTGGCCAACCTCAATCAGCCTCTGCTTCGAGAATTGATCTTGCGCGCCCCCGGCTCCTATCACCACTCCATGATGGTCGGCTCCCTCTGCGAGGCGGCCTCGGAAGCCATCGGGTGCAATCCCCTGCTGGCAAGGGTCGGCGCCTATTATCACGACGTCGGAAAGGCCAAAAACCCCCAGTATTTCGCAGAAAACCAGAAGGCCGGCAAGAATCCCCACGACAAGCTCAAGCCCAATATGAGCGCCCTCATCATCAAAGCCCACGTCAAAGACGGGCTCGATATGGCCCGACGCCACCGCCTGCCCGCACAGATTCAGGACTTCATCGCCCAGCACCACGGCACCAGCCTCATCGCCTATTTTTACCACCGCGCAAAGCAAGCCGAAGATCCGGATATTCCGGAGGTCAAGGAAAAGGACTTTCGCTATCCCGGACCCAAGCCTCAGACCCGCGAAACGGCGATCTGTCTGCTCGCCGACGGCGTCGAAGCGGCCAGCCGTTCGATGTCCAATCCCAGTCCGGCGCGACTGAAGGGACTGGTTCAGAAGATGATCAACGCCGCCTTTACGGACGGTCAGCTCGACGAATGTGATCTGACCCTTAAGGACCTGAACAAAATCGGCGACGCCTTTACCCGAATTCTGACCGGAATCTACCACCACCGGCCCGAATATCCGGAAGACAAACCGGAGCCCCGCGACACCTCGGGAAGCATTGGCCCCGGTGAGTCCTCCGACGATGGCGAGGCGCCGGCCCAGGACAAGACGCGAAAAACTGGAAAGCACTCCGTACGTGACGGCGACTCCCACCACGAGAAAGACGATGCCCGCCGACGTGACCACAACCACAGCAATGGTCGATCATCGAGCAACAAAGCTGCTGACGGAAACGATCGAGGCCGGCCTTCCGGCAGTGTATCAGGCTCTCGATCTGGCTGATCCCACCGTCTCCGTTCTCCTGGCCGACGACGACACCGTCCGAGAGCTCAACGCACGCTGGCGTGGAATCGACGAGCCTACGGACGTGCTCTCTTTTCCCGCCCACACTCCCGAATCTCTTCCGGAAAACCCCGGCCACCTCGGCGACGTAGTCATCAGCATCCCCTGCGCCGAGCGCTACACTCAAAGCGGCGATCACCGCCGCCGAATGGCCCTGGAGCTGAACGTAGATCCCGATGAATTGAGCTGGTCTCTCGTCGACGAGGTCTCCTTTTTATTTGTCCATGGACTTCTGCATCTGCTGGGCTACGATCACACCCACCTCGAGGAGGAAGCCCGGATGCGCTCTGCCGAGCTTCGCCTGTGGCGCATATTGACCTCCCCGTGACGTACGCAACCCCCGCATTTTTCGGACCCCATGAACCACCTCGACGACTACACCGCCTCCTGCACCGCCTGCAATCGCACCCGCTACCATATTCGACCCCATGGCGAATTCGCCCGGGCTCGCATCTGTCGGGAATGCTTCGATATCTGTCCGCGCTGTGACGGTGAGGAATACACCTTTGAGCGCGACGACCGGGGCTACGGCGTCGCCAGACAATGCCCCGTATGCGGTGCCCTCAATCGCCGAATTCAGGCCTTCAACGACGCCCGTATTCCCCGGCGTCACCACGACGCCACGGTTGAACTCTTCCAGACCCACCATGGCGACGGCGGCGATCCCATCGGAAATCTTCCGGACGTCAAATTTCGCCTCTACAACTGGGCCAAGGGCTTCGCCCCCGGGGAACGAGGCTTCCTTCTCCACGGAAACGTGGGAACGGGAAAGACCCACCTTTTGTCGGGAATCATTCGCCATCTGACCCTGGAGAAGGGCATCGCCGCGCGGTTCGTCGAGTTCACCCATCTGTTGAGCGATATCCGCCAGCAATTCGACCGCGGCCGCGGCGAAACGGCCGTCCTCGCCCCGGTGATCGAAATCCCCGTGCTGGCCATCGACGAATTGGGAAAGGGACGCAATACGAACTGGCAGGTCTCGATCATCGACGAGATCATCTCCAAGCGCTACAACCGCTCGCTGACCACCCTATTTACCACCAATTATCCACTCGAGGCCGACGAACTCCCCTCGGGAGATCTCAGCACCGCCGACTACTCTCGTCACGCTCCCACCGCCACATTGCGCGAGCGAGTGGGCGAACGCGTCTACAGCCGCCTCTTCGACATGGCCGAATTTCTCGAGATCGACGCTCCGGACTATCGTCGCCTCAACCGCCGGAGTTGATCTCTGCCATGGACTCCAGCGTCTGGCGATCTGCGATGGCGCTGCGTCCCCCGGGAGCCGTACAGGCATGACCGGCGGCTGCATTGGCAAAGCGCACCATCTTCTCCAACTCCCACCCCTCCAATACCCCGAGGGCCACAGCTCCCAAAAACACGTCGGAGGCCCCCGTGACGTCCACCACGTCTACGGGCTCGGCCTTGACTCGCACCAGCGACGACTCCCTGCTCATCCCCACCGCTCCCTCGTCACCGAGGGTGATGATGGCGATCTCAGGCCCCTTCTCCAGAAGGGCCTCGCAGATCCCCTCCAGACTCCCCACCCCTGTAAAGGCGCTCGCTAGCCGCTCGGAGGTCACCACCACGTCGGCTCCTTCCACACAGCGACCGAGGGTGCTTCGATCTCGATTCGACTCACAAACCACGGGCACCCCGAGTTGTTTCGCCCTCTCGATAAGCGGCGCCTGTGCTTTGGGAAATCTGCTATCCACCACCAGCAGTTCGTGGTCGTCGACCCATTTTGCGTCCACGTCCTGCGCCCCCAGCGGACTGACATCACCTGGCGTAAAATAGGTATGTCGTCGACCCGTCGTTGCCTCCACGACCACAAAGCGCGTCTGACTTATCCGCCCCGTGTCTTTGGCGATCCTCTGCGTGCACACCCCTTCGTCGCGCAACGTACGCTCGATGAGCGCGCCCCGATCGTCATCTCCCACCTTGCCCGCAAACCGCGTCGTCACTCCCCATCGAGCCAGCGCCACCGCTGCCGTCGCCGCTGCTCCTCCTCCCTGAACGCTGTAGGTCGGCATCTGCACTTCCTCGTCATCGCGAGCGAAGTGATCCACCAATCCGATCTGATCGAGCGTGCAATGGCCGACCGCAAGAGCCTGCATCTGTGCCTTCCTCCGTATCCAATTCGCGCGCCTGAGTTGGCGCCGTCACCGAGCTTGCCATACTCGGGAGTATAGAAGACGTTACGCCCGTTGGGAAGCCGCACCACGCAACCCAATGCTCATTCTTGCCCTGGCAATTCCACGAAGACCACCCCGTCGTCGATCTTCACCGAATATCGTCGAACTTCGAAGCGCGGATCACTTAGACACTTTCCGTCGATCAGGTCGAAACGCCACCCGTGGCGCGGACAATGTACCACCGACCCACACACCTGCCCTTCTCCCAGCCTTCCACCGGCATGGGGACAACGA
>SLPW01000331.1 GCA_007131755.1 Myxococcales bacterium
CAAGAGCGATGGCACCGCCGTTGATGTTGAGCTTTTCGTCGGGGATGCCGAGTTCGCGCTGGCAGTACACCGCCTGGCTGGAAAATGCCTCGTTGATCTCGAAGAGATCGATGTCGTCGACGCTCATCTCCACATGATCGAGGAGCTTGCGAATCGCCGGGACGGGGCCGATGCCCATGATCTCCGGGGCTACACCGGCGACCTGGAAGGCTCGGTAGTAGCCAAGCGGCTCAATGCCCAGCTCTTTGGCTTTCTCGGCGCTCATCAACACCGTGGCGGCTGCACCGTCGGTGAGCGGCGATGCATTTCCGGGGGTGACGGTCCCCTTCGGGTTGAAGGCGGGACGAAGCTTTCCGAGCACCTCTACCGAGGTGTCCGGTCGCGGTCCGTCGTCGCGGTCGACGGTGATCGACTTTCGCTGCCCGCTCTTGTCGACGATCTCGGTGTCGACGGCCATGACCTCGTCGTCGAAGAAATTTCGCTCCCAGGCGTCCACCGCTTTTTGGTGACTGCTATAGGCGAATTTGTCCTGATCTTCGCGGCTGACCTCGAATTTCTCGGCCACGTTCTCCGCCGTCGTACCCATGGGGGTATAGATTTCGGGGTAGTCGCTCATGACCTTCGGGTTTGCCGACGCCTTATTTCCGCCCATGGGGATCATGGTCATCGACTCCGTGCCACCGGCGACGGCGACGTCGATGGCGCCGAGCATGATGCGCTCCGCCATCTGGGAGATGGTCTGGACCCCGGAGGAGCAAAAGCGATTGACCGTAATCGCCGGCACCGTATCGGGCAGCCCCGCCATCACGGAGGCGATTCGAGCCACATTCATCCCCTGCTCGCCCTCGGGCATGGCACATCCGATGGCCACGTCTTCGATCTCGGCAGGATCCAACCCCTCGGCCCTGGCGACGGCCTCCTTGATGACCTCGGCGGCCATGGTGTCGGGTCGCGTATCCTTGAGACCACCCTTCTTGGCCCTGGTGAAGGGGGTTCGCACGTATGAAGCAACGACAACGTCTTTGATGCTCATGAATCTCTCCTCGTGTGGAGCTCGCATCTTCTGTGGATGCGATGAATTTGAAAGCTTCCTCGGAAAAACCGGTGGTTCTTGGCGCACATTCCTATCGTAGGAATTACCTGTATACCACTTATCTCGCACTGCGACGCTGCCGCTTCGCTTCGGCACCTCCCACGACCCGCAAGCGGGTGCCCCGGCCAGGGAGGGGTTCGATGACGGCGGAACGGCACGAAAACCCTTCCCCGGCTTGACCGGGGAAGTGGCCCCAACTCAGCGCTTTGTGCTGAGTCGAGGTCGATGGGGCATCGTCGCAAGCCACTGAACGACCGCCTTAATTTCTAAGCGGCTTGTTGTTCATCAACATATGCCTCATCCGCTCCTGGCTCTTCTCCTCACCGCAGAGCGACATAAATGCCTCGCGCTCCAGGTCGAGCAAGGTCTGCTCGTCCACGGGCACGGCGGAGCTGGTCTGGCCACCACAGATGACGTTGGCAAGCTTGTTGCCGATGAGCCGGTCGTGGGCCGAGATCTGACCGTTCTCCTGCATGCTGTACAGGAGCATGTCGATCGTGGCCGCGCCGTCGGGGCCGGGAAGCCTGAACTTCATCGGCCGCGGCGCGCGGAAATTGCTGGCAGCCATGCCCAGCACTCTCTGCTTTGCCGCCCACAGAAGTTGGTCGTCGTTGATGGTCACCCGGTCCGTGGCCGTCAGGAAGCCGAACTCCCGGGCCTCTTCACAGCTCTTGGCCACTTCCCCGAGACCGATGGTCATGAAGATCTTCTGCAAAAACGGAAGGGGCTCGAAATCGGCGTTGTCCGCATGCAGTCCGAAGATATTTCGCATCAACTGCAGGTTTCCACCGCCGCCGGGGATCAACCCCACGCCGACTTCCACAAGCCCCATATACAACTCGCCGGCAGCCTGAATGCCATTGGCACCCAGGGCCACCTCGGCGCCGCCGCCAAGGGTCAGCCCCTTCGGAGCGGCGATGACGGGCTTGGAGCTGTAGCGCATGCGCTGGTTGGCGTCCTGGAAATTCTTGACCATCGACTCGATGTCGTCCCAGTTGCCGGCCTGAGCGTTCATGACCACCAGCATTAGATTTGCGCCGGCCGAGAAATTGGTGGAGTCATTTCCGATCACCAGCCCTTCCCAGTCGTTGTTCTCCACCTCGTCGATGCTCTTGTGCATCATCTCGATGAGGTCGGGATCGACGGCGTTCATCTTGGTGTGGAATTCCAGAAGCGCCACGCCATCGCCCATATCCCACAGAGAGGCCGAGGAATTTCCGAAGACCTTCTTGTCTCCCTCGGAGCGCTTGAGGAGGTCCACGGAGACCTCCTTCTCGCTTCGCTCCACGGGCAGGTAATCTCCGCTCTGGACGTCGTAATAGAATTTGGTGGCTCCTTCCCAGCGATAGAAGCTCTCTGCGCCGGCATCGACCATCTCGTCGACCCACTGCGGCACGTCGATATCCGCTTCCTTCATCTGGTTATAGGTCCACTCCACGCCCAGGGTGTCCCAGACCTCGAAGGGCCCGAGCTTCCAGTTGAAGCCCCAGCGCATGGCCCGATCGACGTTGAGGACGTCGTCGGCGATCTCCCCGAGACGCCGCGCCGAATAGGCCAGCGATCGAAGGGTGACCTCTTTTGCGAACTCGGCAGCCTTGTCCTCACCGTCGACGACCACCTTCTTGATGCGATCTCCCGGCGAGCCCTTGGCGGCCTTGATGCTGTCGAATTCCGGCTTGTCGCGGTTGCGGTAGTCGAGACTATTCTCCTCGAGCTTCACCGTCTCGATGCCGGACTTGGTCTTTCGATAAAAACCGGCGCCCGCCTTCTGTCCGGTGCGACCCTCGTCGACCAGATTCTGAATGAAGTCCGGCACCTGGAAGACCTCTCGTTCTTCGTCCTCCGTCAGCGTCTCGTAGCAGTTGTCGGCCACGTGCACGAGAGTATCGAGCCCCACCATATCGGCCGTGCGGAAGACCGCCGATCCGGGACGCCCCATGGGCTTTCCGAAGATGACATCCACACCCTCGACGGTCATGTCGTAGTCGTCCATCAGGTGCATGATGGTCATCATGCCGTGGACGCCGATGCGGTTGGCGATGAAGTTGGTGGTGTCCTTTCCGAAGACGATGCCCTTTCCGAGCACGTTTTGACCAAAGTCGACGATGGTCTGCGTGACTTCCTCAGCCGTATCCGGGCCCTCGACGAGCTCCAGAAGCTTCATATAGCGAACGGGATTGAAGAAGTGGGTCACCAAAAAGCGCTCTTTGAAGCTGTCCGAGCGTCCCTCGAGCATCGCGTCGATGGACAATCCCGACGTGTTCGACGAGATGATGGCCTCGTCACTGGCGTGGGCCTCGACCTTATCGAAGGTGGCCTTCTTGATGGGAATGCTCTCCGGCACGGCCTCCACGATCCAATCCACCTCTCCGAGCCACTCCAGGTGATCCTCCATATTGCCCGGCGTGATCAGGTCCAGATCGCGGGTGGTGTAAATTGGCGAGGGCTTCGTCTTGCGCAGCCGCTCCTTATTTCCTGCGGCGATCCGATTTCGAAATGCCGGATCCTGGGGATCGTCACCCTCACCGGGTTCGGGAGGAACGATGTCGAGCAGATAGACTTCAATACCGGCGTTTGCCAGGTGAGCGGCAATCCCGCTTCCCATGACGCCGGAGCCGATGACGGCAGCCTTTCGAATCCGTGACGTGGCCATATAACTCCCTTTTCCTGTTGAAAATGAACGGTGATTCAATGAACGTGACCAACTAGCGCTGCCCTTATAGTGACGGTGGTGCCAAAGGGTCAAGGTGCACATCAACTAATCACGCCCGTCGGCAAGTAAAGCCAGCAGGGCGGACAAGTACGCCCCTTCAGTGCTCTACCGCAGGAACGGCTTGTCCTTCCGAGGATGTCACGCGTTTTGAAGCGTGACCTGGACAGCCACGTGGCCTTTGGCCCGTGGGGACGACGGTCCGGGCTATATACGACGGCGGGACCGACGCCTACCGACAACCCGACGCCCGTCACGGGCCGAAGGCCCCGTGGCTATTCCTGTCGGCCCCATACGACGCGGCCGAAATCCTCGGCAGCCAAGGCGTGCCTGCGGTGAGATGGTTTCGATCAATCGGCGGCACGAGACTTCTGTCTGCCTTGCATTGTTCCCAACGTCTCACTAATAACCTCGCCAGCAGCTCGAGGATATGAGCCGTCCCCCTTTCCCATGGAGAGTTCCGATGATCGAACCCCACATCATCGTTCAGAAAATCGAGGACGCCCTGCCCGGCGCCGACGTCGACGTCGAAGACCTGACGGGCACCAAAGACCACTACAAGGCCCGGATTGTGGCCGAGCAATTCGACGGCAAAAACCGCGTCGCCCGCCACCGCCTGATCTACGACGCTCTCTCCGAGGAGATGAAGGGTCCCATCCACGCCCTGACCCTCGAGGTCTTCACTCCCGAAGAGTGGGAACGAAGATCGAGCTGACCGCCCGGGGAATCCCCGGCGGGGTCGAGCCGTTTGTCCTGATCGCACCGAGTCCCTGTCATTGACCGAAGTGAGGAATCATCCATGAGCGACGAGAAAAAGAAGTCCATCTCTCTACCCATCACCGGAACCGAACCGTCGGCCTCCTCCGACGGACCCAAGACCCGCGCCGACGGTGGCGATGCCCTCTCCGAGATCGAGAAGGTGGTCAACGATCACGAGATCGTCATCTACATGAAGGGCATTCCCCAGCAACCCATGTGTGGATTCTCCGCACGGGCGGCGGCCATCCTCGCCAGCTACGGAAAGCCCTTTCAGGCCGTCGACGTCCTCCAGGACCCGGCCATCCGCCAGGGGATCAAGGAATTCTCGAACTGGCCTACCATTCCCCAGGTCTATATCGACGGGGAATTCGTCGGCGGCTCCGATATTCTCATGGAGATGCACGAAAACAACGAACTGGCTCCGCTGATCGACGAGGCATTCGCCGGTTGACACGGGCCGGTCGACTCCCTAGAGTCTGCCAGCTTTGGAAGGACGACTTTCTTGGCCCTGCACAGGGTGTGCGGGGCCCGTATTTAGCAGCAATTTTTGCCCCATCAAGTAAGTGGAGAAAAGGTTCTCATGAGTGTTCGACTTCGACTTCAGCGCCACGGCGCCAAGAAAAATCCCTTCTACCGCGTGGTCGCCACCGATCAACGGGCCCCTCGCGACGGCCGCTTCATTGAAATCCTCGGCACCTACAATCCCCTGCCGGACCCGCCGGAGATTCGCCTCGACCGCGAGCGCGTTGAGTACTGGCTCGGCGTCGGTGCCCAGCCCAGCAACACCGTTCGCTCCCTGATTCGCAAGATGAATCGCGGAGAGCCGGTGATCGATCTCAGTGAAGAGGGAGCCGAAGCGGCTGCCAAGGCCGCCAAGGCCGCCGCCCGCAAGCAGGCCAAAGAAGAGGCCCGCAAGCAGGCAGCCGAAGAAGCAGCCAAAAAGGCCAAAGAAGCTGAGGAAGAAGCCAAGGCCGAAGAAACCGAAGCCGCCGGCGAAGAAAAGGCCGAGGAAGGCGCCGAAAAGGCTGAAGAGGAAAAGGCCGAAGAAAAGGCTGACGAGGAAGAGGCCACAGAAGAGTCGGGCGACAAAGACGAAGAGTAATTCTCGGGTCAGCGACGACGCCCCTCCGGCTTCGCTACGCTACGGCACCTCCCCAGCTTGACTGGGGAGGGGTTTGTTGGGCCATCCTACCAACCTCCCCCCTACCCCAAACCTCTCATGGCCAACAACGACGAAGAAGTAATCGACCGATACGAGGATCTGGTTCGCTTTTTGGCGTCCTCTCTTCTCGACGACGACGTGGAGATCGAAGTCCGCGGCCGATCGAAACGAGACCAGTGGCGCATCGAACTCCACGTACCTCCGGAGCACCGCGGTCGTGTCATCGGACGCGGAGGTCGCATCGCCCGCTCCATGCGCACTCTCCTCGACAAGGCGGCCATCCCCTCCCATCAGTCCGTCATCCTCGACATCGTCGACTGATCGCACCATGTCCGAACAGCCATCGCGCATTGCCATCGGAAAATTCGGCCGACCCCACGGTGTCCGTGGCGAGGTGAGGCTCTTTCCCTTCAATCCCGAATCGCGCACCCTCACCGAAGGGCTTCGCGCCTTCGTATGCCGCAATGGCGAGCCCCTGAGCGAAGTCGAAGTCGAAGGCGCCCGCTATGCGGACCGCTTCATCATCCTCAAATTGGTCGACATCGACGACCGCAACGAGGCCGATCAGCTCAAACACGCTCATCTGGAGGTGAGCTTCGACGATCTGCCGGAGCTCGACGACGGCTTCTATTATGTCGAACTCATCGACGCGCCGGTCTACGTCGCCCCCGAAGAGGACGCCGACATCGATCCCGACGAGGCTGAACCCATCGGAAAGGTGGCCCGATTCTTCGCTACCGGCGCAAACGACGTCCTCGTCGTCGACCGCCACGACGACAAAAAACTCTTCGTCCCCGTCGTCGAACACGCCGTGGTCTACCTCGACGTCGATCGCTGGCTCGTCGTCCTCCAACCGCTGGAGATCTGGACGCCGGCGGATTGAAAGGTAAACGACCCACCCATCCCCCACCACCAACTACCCACTACCCACTACCCACTACCCACTACCC
>SLPW01000256.1 GCA_007131755.1 Myxococcales bacterium
AATGGTGACCACGGAGGGCGGGGCAAGGCCTCCGGTAAGAAACCACTGCGAACGGCGGGCCTGGGCGAGGGCCGGGGCCCGGGCCTGGGAACAACAACCGACGGAAACCGATCACACCCGGAAGCAGGTGCCAAAGCTTGACGGTCAATGGGGCCCCTGATAGAACCAGCGAACGGCCTTGCGGAGCGAGTGGTACTCGACAGAAGTCTTAAACCACTCTTCGCCGGTCCTGAACGACGATCTCTTTGTCGTCTATGTTCGACGATGCACAAGGCATCGCCTCACTTCGACGACTTCGACCTCGTCGATCAGTCCTCGCCGAATAGGGCTCAGGACTTCTGCCGAGCACCACTAGAGGAGCGTCGTCGCTGGAGGTAATGAATGAGTGCGGCAAAGCAAATAACGGTAGTCGGGGTGGCGCTTTTGACGATGGCCATCGGTGTGCCCACGGCGATGGCGAGCGGTCCGGAGCGATTGCAGCCCAATGACGTGGACCTGACGGGGTATATCGAATTTCAGAATACGACGGGCGATCCCGACGATCCGCGCGTGTGGGGCCACGCCCTTCAGGACGACGACGGGTTTTCGAATTTTGCCCGTGATCTGGGGCAGGTCTTCGCCCCGCAACTGACGGCGCCGTCGGAGACGTTGGGCCAGGCCGGATACGCGATCAAGTTGAAGGGAACTCTGTCGCACGTGCCGAGCAGTGAGCAGTATTGGAGCGATGGGCTCGCCGGAGGATCGCCGAATTCGGTATTGGTGAGCAATCACCTGCATGTCAGAAAGGGGTTGCCCTTTTCCTTCGAGGTCGGCGGTAATCTGACGCATCTCTACAATAGTCAGATGTTCGGCATGGGCGGCGATCTGAGGTGGGCGCTGCACGAGGGATACCGCTATTTTCCCGATATTGCGGCTCGAATAGGAGCCAATACGGTGACGGGAGCTCCCCAATTGAACCTGATCAACCTTGCCTGGGATATTTCGATGTCGAAATCCTTCGGCCTGGGTGGAGTGGTGCAGTTGACGCCCTATGCGGGCTATCAGCAATTGCATACCTGGGGCTCGAGCCGAGTGGTCAACGCCTATCCCCACGATCCGCGACCGCCGCAGACGTTGGGCGACGATGGTGCGGGGCCGAGCTTCAGCCCGGAGGTGGTCTTTGATGCGGGACGTCAGTTTACGAACCGCTATTTTCTGGGGACGCGCCTCAACACCTGGATCATGAGCTTTACGGTAGAGGCGATCTTCGCCGATCCGGTCAATCAATTTACCTTCTCGGCAGGGGTAGACTTCTGATCGGTCTGGAGATCTCCGGGCCGTGAGTTGAGCAATACCCATTCTCCGTGGAGCCGAAGGTGGTCGCGTCATGACCAGGCTCATCAAGCGCTACGCCAATCGCAAACTATACGATACGCAGTCGAGCACCTACGTGACGCTCGACGACGTGGAGTCGATGGTTCGCAAGGGGGCGGAGCTACAGATCGTAGATCAGAAGAGCGGGGAAGATATCACAGGGGCTACGCTGGCCCATATCGTGCTGGAACAGCAGAAGATCAATCCGTCGTTTCCGGTGTCCGTGCTTCGGGGGATCATTCAATATGGTGAGGATTTTTTTTCGCTGATTCCCTGGTCGATGACGCAATTGCGTCAGGGAGTTCGCCGTCGCTCGGAGGCCCTTGAGGAGGGAGGCCGGGCCGTCGGGGAGTTCGTCGAGGGGGCGCAGCGCTCCATTGAGGAGTTGCAGCGACGCGTCGACGAGCGGGTACGCGATGCGGTGGGACAACTCGCCCATATCCCGGAGATGCGTCAGGAGCTGGCACATCTTCGAGAGACCATCGAGGCGCTGGAGAAGCGCCTGGAGCAATTGGAGGATGGGCAGGGGGAGTCGGCAGGAAGTAGCGACGCAAGGGGACAAGAAAATGGGGTGTGCAAATCTTGAGGCGGGGTGCGTTGGAAAAATACGCAGTGCGTTGTAGAGTCGTCTCGTCAATCACCAGTCAGGCCGATGACCGAAAAAATGCGCCGAGGTTCGAATCATGATCATTCGCTGTCCTGAGTGCTCCACCGGTTTTAATCTTCCCGACGAGCGGGTCACCCCCGATGGTACCAAGCTCAAGTGCTCGCGTTGCGAGCACGTCTTCAGGGTGCGAGAGGACGCCGCGGGGGAGGTGGAGATCTTCTATCAGCCACATGACAACAAGGAGCCGGCGTTGGCCGCCGCGGGTGGGGGAGACAGTCCCTTTCCCCACGCAGGGCTGGGGTTGAAGCCCAAGGCGTCGAGCGCCTTCGGTGGAGGCGAAGACGGAGGTGATGGCGGGGACTACGACGACGAGGAAGCGTCGGAGTTGCAGGACGTCGTCGAGGAGCCGGGGGCTTATGAGCAGGAGCCACAGCAGGAGGCGCCTCAAGCACAGGGGTTGGCTCAGGAGTCGTCGGAGGAGACGAGTTCTTCGCCACTGTCGGGATCGGGGGACCATTTCGGTGATCCCGAGGATCACGTTGATCCCTCCTTCGGAGAGGGAGGTCCCGTATTCGATCCGGAAAAGGGAAAGGTGATGCCCGAAGCTGAAGATGGTGGTGGACCGGAGAAAGGCAACGCACCGAAGCGAAAAAGAGGTTCCGGGCCGCCCCCGGGGGCTGTAGGAGCTCCGCCGACGCAACGCTCCGCAGCGGTGGCAGCGAAGAAGGCAGCGCCTTCTTCGGAGCCGTCGAACCCGCAGCCGAAGCCGGCGCCGGCCCCGGCCCCCGATGTTTGGGACGAGGATGACCTGGAGCCACATAAGATCGGTGGTTCCATGGGACAGAAGGTGTTGGCGATGTTGCTACTTTTGTGCCTGGTAGGGGCGGGATTCATCGGGATCGTGGCCTCGAAAAACGATGGGTTCATCGACTTCAGGGCATTCGGCGACATGGTCAGTGTTGCCTTCTCGGATGGTGAATACGAGCCTCGCCCGGAGTGGACGACGACGCTTCCGGAGGTGACGGTGGTGGAGAATACGCCGCCCGTAGCTGTAGAAGGCGTATACGGAGAGGTCATCGAACTCGATGAGGGGGAACAGATTTTGGTGGTGCAGGGGATCGTGAGAAATTACGAGGACTCACGGCTTCAAAATGTGGATCTACGGGCGATGATCACCACTCTGGAAGGCCGCTCGCTGCGCGAGATCGTGGCGCCAGTGATGGGCGATGCACCGTCGATCGGAGCGTTTCGTGAACTGTCGAGCATCGAAGAGATCGAGGAGCTGATGGGCGGTGGTTATGCCACGATTGAGGCGGGCGACGCTGTTTCCTTCGTGATGGTCTTCGAGGACGTGCCGCAGCGAGTGATCGACGGAGATCAATTTTCCTACCGTGTGGAACTCGTGGATTAAGGGGCAGGCAGATTTGGGGCGCAGGGGCGCACGAGGGTAGTGGCGAGGGGTTTGTTGGAGAGTGGGGCCGGCGGAAGTGTCTATGAGTGATGAACGGGACGCGGAAACGAGGGGTGACGAGGAGCTCTGCGACGAGGTGGCACAGGATTCAGGAGCGCCAGCTCCGCTGGAGGAGGTTTGCGAGGCGACCGCACAGGTCCCCGACCCATTGGTGAGCGCCTACGAGGGGCTGCTCCATAAGGTGCAGGCCCTTCCGGAGCTTCCGATGCAAGCGACGTTGGTAAAACGAGAGGTGGAGAAGCTTCCGGCGAAGGAGCAGGTCTGGTTTCTGGACCAATTGTTGCGAAGCGCATTATGGGGCCATCAGGGGGGGATGGAGACGATGCAGGCCGCCGTGTGGTGGCTTATGCAAATGCGTCGCGACGACGAATACGAGACGATCAAGACATTCTTCGAGACTGCCCATGGGGCGCAGCGCCTGGCGGTGGTCGATCTCTTTCGCGAGGTGCCACCGTACCGGGCGCTGGCGGAGGGCCAAGACCTGCCGGAGGTGCGCCTTCCCATGGACAGTGATGTGACGCTTGGCGAGCGGCGGGCCATGGCGGCGGGACCGAAACGGCGGATTCTGGAGCGGCTGCTTATGGATCCGGATCCGCTGGTGATCGCAAAATTGTTGGACAACCCCCAGATTCGGCTCCAGGACGTCAGGGTGGTGTTGACCAGACGGCCCACGACACCGGATCTGGTGCAGGTGGTGGTGGAGCACCCGAAGTGGTTTAGTCGCCACGAGGTCAGGGAGGCAGCGGTGCGAAATCCCTATACCGATACGGGGCTGGCCCTCAAATTACTGCCCACGTTGGGCATCAAGACGCTTCGACGGGTACGATATAGCGGCGATCTCCACGAACTGGTGCAGGAGTCGGCCAAGCGTCTGGTGACCCTTCGCGAAGAGCGCACGGCGCCCTGGAGGGTATAGGCACACACCACCACCCACTACCCATCACCCACTACCCGCTGTCACCCACTACCTGCTGTCACCCACTACCCGCTGTCACCCCGTTAGCTTTTCTTCTGCTGTGTCGACGGCGTCTTCGAGCCACTTCATATAGCGGTCGCGGGCTTCGGGGCTGTCGGCCTCGACGCGCATGACGACCACCGGCTGGGTGTTGGAGGCGCGCACAAGACCCCAGCCGTGGTTGAATTTGACGCGCACGCCGTCGATGGTGTTGACCTCGTATTCCGGGGCGAAGACCTCGGCCACCAGGTCGGGGACGGAGAATTTGACCGATTCGGCACAGGGGCGGCGAATTTCGGGAGTGGCAAAGGTGGGGGGAACGTCGGCCAGAAGGGCGCTGAAGGGCTGGTTGGTGCGGGAGACGATCTCCGCCAGGCGGCAGGTGGCGTAGAGCGCGTCGTCGAAGCCGAAGAAGCGGTCGTTGAAGAAGATATGACCGCTCATCTCGCCGGCCAACTCGGCGTCGGTCTCCTTGATCTTGGCCTTGATGAGGCTGTGTCCGACGCGGGCCATGATGGGGGTGCCGCCGTGCTTTTCGATATCATCGAAGAGGGTCTGGGAGCATTTGACTTCGCCAATGATGGTGGCGCCGGGGTTTTCTTTGAGCACCTGGCGGGCAAAGATGATGAGGAGTTGGTCTCCCCAGATGATGGTGCCCTCTTCGTCGACGACGCCGATGCGATCGCCGTCGCCGTCGTAGGCGACGCCGAAGTCGCAACCGTGGTCGCGAACGGCTTCGATGAGGTCCGTGAGGTTCTCCGCCACCGTGGGATCGGGGTGGTGGTTGGGAAAGGAGCCGTCGGGCTGGGTGTAGAGTTCAAAGACCTTTGCGCCGATGGCGTCGCGCAAGAGTTCGGGAGCGACGATGCCGGCGACGCCGTTGCCGGAGTCCACGGCGATGTGGAGTTTACGATCGCCCATCTGGATGTCGTCGCGGACCCACTCGATATATTCCTTTCGTGGCTCGGCCATCGCCGATGTGCCGTGATCTCTTTTGTCGTCGGAGGTGATCAGATCGCCGTTCTCGATGAGGATGCGAAGCTGCTGAATGGTATTTCCGTGGAGCGTATCGCGGCCGAGCATCATCTTGAAGCCGTTGTACTCACCGGGGTTGTGGCTGCCCGTGATCTGGATGGAGCCGTCGAATTCGCGCTGGAAGGTGGCGAAATAGGTCAAAGGCGTGGGGACGACGCCCAGGTGCACCACGTGGGCCCCGGCGCGAAGCAGCCCGCGCTCGAGGGCATCACAGATGCGATCAGAGGATCGCCGGGCGTCGCGGCCGACACCGATGCGCGGCATATCGTTTCCGCTCTTTCTGATGGCCATCGTGGCGAAGGCCTGGCCGATATTTTCGACCACCGGATCGGTGAGGTCCGTGTCGGCGATGCCGCGGATATCGTAGGCGCGAAAGATCTCGGCGTTCATCATGGCGAAGCTCCAATCGGTGGGTGAGGGTTACGGCAAAGAGCACGTCAGCGATCTGGCAAGGGCTGCGGTGGGTACGTCGGGGGCGGAAGATAAACTCTTCTGTGGAAGATGCAAGGGGGTCGGAGTTATGCTTGGTGATTGACGTCGGAAGCGTGGCCACTGCGCATAACCAGCAAGCAAGCGCAACGGTGACCTTCGTTGAGGGTCCGAAGATTGCGGGGGAATTTTTGACCCGGCGTCGATCCTGTACAACCATTGTGCGCGGTGCGGTGCGACGGAACCTGTCAGGAGAGCGTAGATGCGACGAAGGTATTTGGCGACGGTGGCGGTAACGGTGATGTTCATCGGGGGCTGTGAGATGTTTCGGTCGGCCTCGGAAGACGATATCGCCGTGGAAGATCCAGCGGAGACGGCGGAGGACGAAGCGCAGCGCATCGTGGAGGCCGTCGGGCAGTTGCGGGGCTGGGAGTTTGAGGCGGCCCTGCAGCCCGGGGAGGCGAAGGCGAAGGCGCCGGAGGTGCCGCAGGCGGTGCGCGAGGAGTGGAGCTGGTTCGAGAAGATGCTCTTCGGTGGCGAGGAGATCGAACTTCGGGCGGACGATAAGCGGTGGGCGGAGCGTGTGGCCTATGACACCGAAGCTGGGACGCTCGTCTTTGCCGGTGATCCGCGCAGCGAGGAGGACAGCGCGTTGGGGTTGGCCATGAAGGCGGGGATGATCATGGAGGGAGAGCGCCTCGGTGGGCTGGCGGAGGTAGAGACGGTGGACCAGTGGTTTGCCCGCGAGATCATTCGACGGGCGGGACCGGCCTTCGTGGCCAGCGTGCAGGCCGCAGATCGGGTCGGTTCG
>SLPW01000158.1 GCA_007131755.1 Myxococcales bacterium
AGCGCCGTCGGCGGTCTCGTCGGCGCCTTCATGGCCGGATCGATCGCCGACACCTATGCCACCGGTCTCCTCACGGGACCCCAGGAAAACTTCGGTGGCCTCGTCGGTCTCATCTCTCCCGCCTTTGACAACCCACCCATCGAGAATTCCTATTGGGACAAGGACACCACGGCCACCGACGTTGGCGAGGCCGCAGATCCACTGAGCACCGGAGAGTTCGACGATACCGAAAATTTCGAGGGCTGGGATTTCGAAGATACCTGGGTCATCGACACTGCTCCCGACGGTGAGTTGCGGCCGATCCTGCAGTGGCAACAGTGATGGTTCATCGGCAAGCGCTGTCGGCGATAGGGCGCCCATAGAGAGGATGGCGATGAGGCAGCGGAACAGGCCGGCTTTCGACATGACTCCCTTCATGTGCAAGGCGGCGCTGATCTTCCTCTCTTTGCCCTTCCTCACCATGTGCCCTGCCATAGAGTACGAGGACGATGGAACACGACTCGTCGAAGGGCAGGAGCTCTCAGAGGAGGAGGCGGAGGAGTTGCTCAAAGGCCTTCCGCCTCTGCAGGCAGAAGACCAGGACGAGCAACCCGAGTGGTACGGACGACTGGACGCTGAATCGCCTGCCCTCGAGATCGACGACGAGCAGCAGTGGACTGTCCAGGAGCAGGCGCCGCCAACGGGCGGCGAGCCCGAGGGGCCGCTTCAGGTGATGGCCGTGCAGCCCGAGGGGCAGATGAAGGCGCCGACGCAGGTGGCCATAACCTTTGATCGGCCCGTGGCCGAGTTGGGTCGCGTCGATCCCGAGGTGGAGAGGTGGCTGTCCATCGAACCTAAGGTGGAAGGCCAGTGGCGATGGATGGGGACGCGCACCGCCGTCTTCGAGCCTCGCACGCGCTGGCCGCGGTCGACGAATTTTCGGGTAGAGATTGGCGAGGGACTGAAAGCGCTGGACGGCGCTCGGTTGAACGACTCGGTGCGCTTTGAGTTTTCCACTCCCACGCCGCGATTGGTTGGGATTTATCCCACGTCATCCACGTCGTCGAGGAGGGGTCAGCCCGGAAAGAATCATTATTCGACACAAGAGCGCGACGTACCCCTGGTGGTACTCTTCGATCAGCCCGTGGACACGGAGAGTGCCACTTCCATCCGGGTACGCCAGGACGACGAATACGTGCCGATGCAGGTTCTGACGGGAGAGGCCCGCCGCCAGGCCGCTCAGCGTCTCCGGGTGCCTTTTGGTGGGGAGGAGGAGCGAATGATCGCTCTTTCGCCGAAACGAGACTATGGGCCGGGAAGAGTCCATGTGGAAGTCGATGGTCCGGTCATGTCTGCCGAAGGGCCTGAGGTTGGCATGTTGAGGGGGGAGATGTCGGCGTTTTCCACGTATTTTGATCTCGAACTGCGCAGGCTGGGTTGTGCAGTAAGTAATTGTATTCCAGACAGTCGACTGTGGATCGAATTCAATAATGCCATCGATCGGAAGCGCAGCGAATACTCTCTGTCGTTGGAGCCCGAAGCCGGTGAGGTCGTCGAAGTCGTCGATCGCAGCGAACGCGGGTTGGGGTTCAAGGCCGATCTCGAGCCGGACCAGGACTATCGGATGCGCTTTGAGGGCGTCGTCTACGACCGTTACGGTCAACGGCTGGAGGTCGACGAGACGGTGACATTTTCGGTGTTGGCGCCGCGGACTCGTCGCCAAAATCGGATACAGACGCCGCCACAACACGTATTGGTCCGTCCGGTTGATGCGCCCCGAAGGTTTCCTCTTGAGATCGGCGGAGGCCGGCGCAAGGTCGAGGTGCGCGTATACGACGTGGCGAGCGATGAGTTTCAGGTAGCACCGCAGCGGGACTGGAGAATGCGAGAGCCCAGTCGCGAGGCGGACCTGACGGAGGTCTTCGAATTTGATCACGATCAACAATATGAGGTCTTCGAGCGTGAAGTGGATTACTCTTCACTTCTGGGACGCGGTGAGGCCGGTCATATCATGGTGGTCGTGGATCTCGGGCGAGAGACGCCGACGGCGCATTACGGATATCGTGCATTCTGGGTGCAACACACGGACCTCTCCGCCACGTTGAGTAGCGATTTTAGTAATATCGCCATGACCGTCTCCTCACTGAGGGATGGAAGCGTGGTCTCCAGTGCCGACCTGTGGGTCGACGACCACCTGCTGGGGACTACGGACGAGAGGGGAAGGGTCGATTTTTCGGTGTCCGCAGAGAAGATGGGTCACTCTTCGCTGAGGATCAGCTCGGGGGAGGACTCCCTTCTGATCCCCTCGAATGGGCGAATTGACAACAGACCCTTCCGGTGGGGTGAGACAGAACTTCCCCCGAAAGAGGTGCTGTGGCATCTCGTCGGCGATCGCGGGATCTATCGGCCCGGTGAGGAGATCATCCTGCGGGGGTGGTTGCGCAGCCTGGAGTACACTCCGGATGGCTTGCCTCGCATCATCGAGGACGCCGAAGAGGTGGAGTATCAAATTCGTCTGGCCGAGCAGCGCAGGAGGTACTCGGGCACCCTCGAGATCGACCGTTTCGGAGGCTTTGAGCTTCGCTTTCCCATCCCGGAAGACGCCGCTCTCGGGGAGGCCAGGATCGCCCTGACGTTCGAGAACGAGGAGCTCGTCGCGCGCACCTCCCACACCGTGGAGGTGCGAGAGTACCGCCGCCCGCGCTTCGAGTTGTCTCTGGAGCCCGATCAGAAAACGCAATTAGCGGGCGATGAGCTAATGTGGTGGGGCACCGCGCAGTATCTGACGGGAGGCCCCGTCACCGGTGGCGATACACGCTGGCATCATCGCGAGAGTTGGACCTCCTTTCGTCCGCCCGGTTGGTCGGATTGGCGATTCGCCTCGAGCGTCGGTTGGCAGCGAACAGATCCTGAAGGGCGTCTCGATCTATTGAGCGAGGAAGACCTGGAGGGCTCGTTTGGGAGCACCGACGAGGGCGGTGACGATCGGGCCGTCGTCGAACTGCGGGAGTCGACGTCGAAGGCACCGCGCCGAATTACGACCACCTTCTCGGTCACCGATCTGGATCGCCAGAGCTGGGAGGTCTCCGAGGAAGTGGTGATTCATCCGGCGAAGTACTACGCCGGTCTTCGTCCACGGGCAATCATGGCACGAGCGGGAGAGCCCTTCGAGGTGGACGTGGTGGTCGTCGACACCGATGGCGAGCGCGTCGATGGACAGCAGGTGGAGCTCATCGTCTATCAACAGTTCGACGAGCGCGAGCAGGCCTTGGATCAATGCCGGGTGACGTCGAGGCTCGAAGCGGTGACCTGTGAGTTCGACGGTCTCGACGCCCGTCGATATATGACGGGCCGTTATTGGGTTCGCGGTGAAGTTCGCGACGAGGCAGATAGGGTGTCTCGGGTCAATATACCAGTTCGGGTCTATGGAGGTTCCATGCCTCGAGGACGCTATTGGTTCGAGGAGCGTCCCGAGCTCGATCTGGTGGCTGAGACGGAGGAGTTTCGGCTCGGGGAGACGGCGCGAATCATGGTGGTGTCGCCCTATTATCCGCTTCGGGCAGAGGTGGAGCTTCGGCGCGAGGGAAGGGCGGAGCGCCGACAGGTGATGTTGAGCGCCGACGATCCCTTTATCGAGGTGCCCATCGATGAATCGATAGCGCCCAACACCTATCTTTGGGTCTCGGCGATCCCTCTTGGTGAGGAGTACCGGCCTTATCGAGTCCTCGAGGGTACGCTGAATCTCGAGATCGAAGATTCACCGCACCGTATCGACGTCGCCATCGACGGCAATGAGGAGGTGGAGGCCGGAGACGAGGCCACCTTCGAGGTTCGGGCCCTCGATGCGTCGGGACAACCCGTGGCAGACGCCCAGGTCTTATTCTTCGCCGTCGACGAGGCGTTGCTCCTCCTCAGTGATTATGAATTGGCAGATCCTATCGCCACATTCTATCCCCGGCGTCATGCGCCGGGGATGGATCTGCAGACTCGATCCTGGTTCTTCGCAGAAGGGGCACCAGAGGCGTCGACGGGACACGGTGCAAATCGCCAGCGCCGGGGGGATCGGCGCCGTTCGGACAACCACATAGGAGGGCCGGGCGCCACCCTGAGTGCTGTGGACACGGGGAGCGATGGAAATCCAGCCACGGACCCGGTGCGCCTTCGTCAGAACTTCGATGGGCTGGCCTTTTTTCGAAGCGACCTTGTGACCGATGAGAGGGGGCGTGTGTCGGTGACGGAAGTGATGCCCGACACGTTGACGCGCTATCGGCTCATGGCCGTCGTCGACGACGGAGACCATCGATTCGGACGGGCCGAGAGGGAAGTGACGACAGCAAAGGAGATCATGGTCAAGCCGTCGCCGCCTCGCTTTTTGAGCGTCGGTGACCGATTCGACCTGTCGCTGATCGTCCACAACCACTCCGACGAGGCGCGCACGGTGAAGCTTGCTCTGCGCTCCACGGAGCATCTTCAGTGGCCTCAGGGACGAGGGCGCAGCGTAGAGGTCGCTGCGGGGGAGCGGCTCGAGGTCGCCTTCGTGGGCCGCGCGCTTCGGGCTGGAGATGCGGATATTCAAGTCCTGGCGAAAAGCGGCGCCGAACAGGATGCGCGCAGTATAGGTATCTCCGTGTTGACCCCTGCGACGACGGAGACATTTTCCACCTACGGATCCATTGGCGACGACGATGATATGCGCTCCATGGCGGTCGGTATTCCCCCGCAGATCGATCCGGACCATGGCGAGTTGAGGATATCTTTCTCGTCCTCCCAAGTTCACTCTCTGTCGGACGCTCTGCGGGCGCTTGTGGACTACGAATTCGAAACGGCCCACGATCTTGCGAGTAAGATTCTGGGCGTGCTGGCCGTATATGATCGTCTGGAAGTCTTCGACACCGGCGATGACCTTCACCGCGAGGAGTTGGAGGAGAAGGTTCAGGGTTGGGTCCGTCGGCTGGAGGCAAGACAAGGTCACAGGGGAGGATTCGACGACGCTCTCACTCGCCGAAATACGCCTTTTACGACGGTTCACGGCTCCTATGCGCTGTGGCGAGCTCATCAAGAGGGATTTGACGTCGACGAGCGCACCTTGCAGATCGCGAAGCGAGGACTGGAGCGGATCGAACGAGACACTCGCCGGCGGGTCCATTCGAGTTGGCAATCCCATGTGGAGGCCTATGCACTCTTCGTGCGCCACGAGATGGGTGAGGCATCTAAGCGCGATCTGGACCGCTTTCTGACCACCTACGGCATCATCGATTTGCGGATCGGTACCATAGGCTGGCTCTTGCCCGTGGCCGAGGGAACCCAATTCGAGGACGAATTGATGCGGCGAATCCTGGACGCCGTCGACGACCGGGGCGCTGTGGCGAGTTTCCGCGCTGGACATGCGCGTCTCGGCGCAGACGGTGCGAGCGAGGTATTTTATCGATTTCTTGGGACCGACGCCGTGGTGCTCGACGCCCTGTTGCGCACTTCGCCGGAGCACCCGCTGGTGGAGAAGCTTGCGAGTCATCTCCTGGATGCGCGTCATCAGGGGCGGTGGCGTACACCTCAAGTCAACGCCCTCGCCATGATGGCGCTTCGCCGCTATTTCGAGAACTACGAAGAGGAAGAGCCGCGCTTTGTGGCCCGCGCCTGGTTGGGGGAGCGCCAGGTCTTCGAGGAGGACTACGAGGGGCGCGACGCCCGAGGCCGCGGCGTGGAGATCCCCACCGGAGAGTTGTCGACGGAGAAGTCAGCGCAGTCGGTAGTCCTACAGCGCGACGGGCAGGGCAGGATGTACTATCGACTGGGACTGAGATACGTGCCCCTGACCCGGTCGTTGTCGGCGATGAACCAGGGCTTCTGGGTGGAGCGAAGCTACGCTGCCATCGATGACGACGACGACGTTCGCCGAACCGACGATGGCTGGGAGATAAGGGCCGGCGCCCGGGTGCGGGTGGAGCTGACGTTGATCCCCTCGCACCGAAGTCACCACGTCGCCCTTGTAGATTGGATTCCCGCCGGCCTCGAAGTCGTGGACCCGGCGCTTGCCACGAATGTGGTGGAGGGAGAGTTGACGGCGGAGGTCTTTTCTCTCTCCGCACAGCAGGCGTTTCAATGGAGGTGGTGGGATTGGAGTTGGTATCAGCACGTAAACCTTCGCGATGAGCGAGTGGAGATCTTCGCCCGGAGCGTCGATCCCGATCTATATACCTATAGCTACGTCACCCGGGCGACGACTCCTGGCGAGTTCGTGGCCATGCCGGCCCGGGCAGAGTCGACCTGGCAGCCCGAGATCTTCGGGCGAAGTCAAGCCGACGTAGTGCGAGTCGTGCGATGACCACTCCTAAGTAGTACAACCTCACTTAGCATTCGGTGCCCGTCGAGAGAGGTGTGACTACTGAAAGAGGTACAGCCCTTGGTTCCACTTCTTAAATCACCGTTCGCCGCTCTCCGATTTACTTCTACTTCCCACTCGACACGTGCCGGTGTTCCGACTCGCCGTGCCGGCACCGGAAGTCGTACAACTCAAGTAGAAGTTGAAGGGGAAGTGGATCGGAGAACGGTGATCGGAGAACGCCGGGATGTCCCGTAGGCCCTGAGTGATGTTGTACTATTATTCCGAGTCGTCTTCGTCGTCGTCCGTCGGCTCTGAATCCTCGGGGCGTTCGACGATCTCGATGTCGACCACGAAGGACT
>SLPW01000438.1 GCA_007131755.1 Myxococcales bacterium
CTTAGTAGTACAACATCACTTAGCTCACGGCCCATCGCCGGTCGCCTGCGCCAATGGCTGCGTTGCGCCGGCTCGACGATGCGCTGCGGCATCGCCTGCGCCATCGCGCCTTGCCCTTGCCACAGGCGCCTCGCCGAGTGGTCTCACGGGCTAAGTAACGTTGTACTATTAACTCGTGGCCTATTTTCGCTGGTCTTTTTTCTTCTTTTTTTCGGCGAGCATATTCTTCCGGAATCTCCCGCCATCGAGTACGAAGTGACCGATAAAAGCGACAAGCCCGGAGCCGACCATCACCGAAAGGAGTGTGTCCGACTCGCCAGAAAATGCCATCATCGCAAACGTAGCCACCAATACGAGCAACGCGGCCAAGGTGATGAGAAATCCGACCTTTCCATCTTCGTTTCCTGGTATCATACTTCGTTCTCTTTTTGGGCGCTGTGACCACGAGTTGATGGAACCTCTACTGCGCAATGAACAATTGCGCCACCTCACTCCCTACCGAGTAACCCGGGTCCGAGACAAGCGATTTGCTGACCGCCGAGGCGCTTGAAGCCTCCGATTGGTGCAACCGCGTCAATGCACTTCTTCCCTATTCTGCTTTCTCCTGGGAGCAGCGTTGATCCAGTAGACCCCTATCCGTCGATTCCACCTCCCCGCAAATGCCTTCGTTACGCGCCGCTGTACAGGCGCCTCAAATAGAGCGACGCTGATTCACCTCTTACCGTCGCTCTGGAGATGATCCCGCACAAACGAGGGTTGCTCGTCCCCCCTCATCGACGTTCCTGGGTGACCCAACCCTCGCCCCCCCGGGGCTCCCAAACGACGGTCGCCCCGGGCTGTCGCGCCCGTCAGCGAACGCCCGTAATATAGCCCGCGTCCGCTTCTTGTGGGGGGACCGCATCTTTGAGCCAGCAATGAGCGGTGACCCCCTGCCAGGTGGGCCGCCGGTAGGTAAAGGCCTCGCAGCGCGGGTCTTCGAGGCAGGCCTCGCGGCACACTCGGGGGTCGCCGACCTCGAGCTCGAAGTCCTCGTAGTTGTCGCCGGGGCGACGCATGCCGAACTCAAGGCCATCCAGACTCGCCGTGGGATTCGCCTCGGCCGGCCGGGAATTGAAGTCGCTGTAAATCACCCCTGCCTGCGAATAATTATAAAATCCGAACCGTCCCGGCTCGAAGGGCACCGGCGAGTCGGCGGCGTCGATATTGAAGATCTCCTCGCCGCCGACGACGATGACGATTCTCTCCGAGGTATAGGTCAACTCGAAGGGATAGTCCGTATCCGCTCGCCATCCCCGCCCCTGCTCAAAGAGTGTATCCAGCACCTGGTGATCCACCGTCTCATCGTGTCCCCACAGATACGGCCCGTAATCCGAAGGGGTCATCTCCCCCTCGAGATGAGAAAGGGCAAAGCCCTCATAGCCCATATTCCCACCGGAATCTTCTTGGTCAAAGGCCTTCCAGGAGAAGATAAAGGTTTTGAACTCACTCTCCACGTCGCCCTCCTCCGACAGCGGTGCCTGATAGCCGAAGACGAAACCGATAAAGTCATCGTCCCAATCATGTTCGACCCGAAAGGTGCCGCGAATCGTGACGTCGTGATGCTCCCCGGGGCTGACGTAGAAGGTGGGATCGCCGTTGATGGATTGGACCACGGCTCGCCCGTTGTCAGAGACGCTCCAATCGCCGTTGGAGGGGTCGCCCTCCTGGGTCCACTCGTCCATAAAGATCGGCGTCGTCACCTCCAGTTGGGACTCCGGTTCGCGATTGACGTGGGACTCGGCCAAGGTTGCACTTCCCGTGCAATAGACGTCCATCACGCAACCCTTGAAGGCGATTTCGTTTTCGATTCCTGCATCGGTGCAGATCGACTCCGCCTCTTGCCGACCTGCGTCGTCAAAATCCTCGATGAGCGTCGGACGATCGGGAAAGGTCTCGTCCACAAAGGTCGACCAGCTCTCTCCACTGGCATAGTCGAAAAGGCTGCGATCGGCATCGACGCGCCAGGACTCCCCAAACTCATAGGTCAGATCCATCCAGTCCACAGGCGCCTGCAATGGTGTGCCGCCCCGCGGGGTCAGATCGTCCTCTGGATCCCCGTTGAAGGTGCCCAACAATCCCCGCACCTGGCCCTTTCGCGAGTCTGGCAGGGAGACCTGCACGTCCAAGAGCGCATTATCGCTCCAGACGCGGGACTCGATTTCAAGGCGCTCACCGCCGGGCCACTGCACCAGGTAGTGATTCTTATGCGAGGACAACTCCTCGATGGTGCCCCCTCCGGGTAGCGAGAGAATGCCGCCGGGAAAGGAGGCCTCCTGTCCATCGACGAGGACCCGAGTCACTTCGCCGGCATAGAAGGCCACCCGCGACTCTCCGACCCGAGTGGCCGCCGCCGTATTTACCCCCACATTTGCGCACACGCCCTCGGCAGGCTGCTGTCGAACCTGTACCTCGAAGTCGCTGCCGGCGACGGACTCCACCATCAGGTACTCCCCGGCGCCGTGGAAGTCGTAGCTCACCCCGTCGAAGGTATCGTAGTGGGGATCTCCGCTTCCACCGCCACTGGTCATCATATTGATAAAGCCCTGGCCATCATCGGGGGCACCGATCAGGCGCCCGCCAATATGACCGGCGTTGGTAAAGAAATTGTCGCTATTGTTGTTGACGAAATTTTCAATCGCCTTCTCCGCCATGTATTGGGCGACCATCACGCCGACGAAGACGGGAATCACGGCGGGCCCGGTGGCGGCGATGACCCCGGCCCCGGCCAAGGCCGCTGTGACGGTCATCCCAAAGGCGATACGACCGTAGATATCGTTGATGGCCAGGCCAAACTCCAGGATCGTGACGGCGTCCTCGGGCGAACAGTCCTGCAATAAGGTGAGGCCCGTGAGATCGCCGTCATCGGCGTGGGGACACAGGCCCTGGGTTGTCTGAGTGATCTGCTCTTCGGCGTGCTCCGTGTTGGCCAACTCGCATAGGTGAACGTGGGCATCGGCGCCAGCCCACAGGGCAACGTCCTCGGTGGTAGCGACCAGTCGGCGCCAGGCATCGTGGTCCTCGAACGCCCTGCCCAGGCGCTCATCGACCCAGTCGTCGATTTCATTCTGGTCGATGCGCTGGCCCTGATCGTCGAGGACGGTCATCGTCTCGATCACCCGCCCATCGGTCATACGAAATCGCCCCTCGACGTCGGGATTGGCGTCAGACCCCAGATCGTAGGCCACGGACATGCTCAACGGATCTGTGGTCTCCCCGCTGATCACGGCCCATTGGATGAGCTCCTCGTCGCCGGCGCGGTGAACGACCTCGAGCCAGGCCCGTCCATCGCCCAGGTCACGGCCCCGCAGCATCTGAGAAGCTTGCCTCTCTTCGTCCTCCAGAAGATGGACGTCCACTCGCCACTCCGCCAGATGGCCGGTGGACATATCGAAGTCCATCTCCAGATCGCCCTCGAGACGTCCCAGCGACTGGCCGGAGGCATCGGAGAGATCCACGGCGATTTGACTTCCCTGCACCACAAGATCGTATTGCGCAATTCCCGTCTGATCCGTGACGTCGTCGCCGGGCACCAGGGCTGCCGTAATCGGCTCATCACAGGGGGGAGGCTCCCAACCGTCATCGCCAAATAACTCATCGCAAGACAGCAGCCCGGCAACGAGGAACAATCCTAGGACCACGCGTGTGACCGCCGAGATGTGCACTTTCTTCTTCCAGATCTGCATCAGAACTTCTCCTCAAAACCTGCCGGCAGGCAGAAAATAGCAACCGGGAACTACGTCTTAACGACTACGGAGCCTCAACCAGGACGCGAATTCGGTGTGCCTCAACACCGCTCCACACCAGATCGAGCCTTCGGCGGTCGTCGCTGATGGCGATGAAATCTCGCTCCGAACTAAGCCCCTTGAGCCCTGCCGGATCGTAGGTCGTGTTGGATGCTCCCAATAGAGCGTCCGTGGCGGCCAGGGCCTCCTCGTCAACGATGACTCCGACGATGGGCTGCGCAAAGCGCACGGCCCCGGCGACGAGATGGTCCGGGTTGTGCGGTATGCGCCGCACCAACTGATAACTCGACACCTCTGTGCCGGAGCTGATGGAGGTGGCGCTAAACGCACCGCCGACCTCATAACGTCCGGGCTCCGAGATATCGACGTTCACTGTCTGCCCGACAGAGGTCGACAACTGCTCGTCGAAAAGTGCGATCGTCGGCTCTGCGGGCGCATTACACTTCGGGACTTCCATTTGGGCCTCCACAACTTCCGGAGCCGACACGTGACGCACGGCCCGCTCGACGACGAGGTCGTGGCGACCGGGGGGCTGAGAGGCGACCGGCTCCCCGGCATCGGCGGCGGCTCGGGCCATAGTACTGTCGTCGAAGCACACGACGTCGAGGATGCAGGCGCTCAGCACGTGGGCATCGGAGACGCCCTCGTCGATGCAGACCTGCTCGGCCTCTCGGACCCGATCTGGGGAGAGGTCGGCCACCTGGGTCGGCGAGGCCGGAAAGCCATCGATCACAAACGAATCGGCGTCCTCGCCGGAGGCGTAGTCGAAGAGCGAGTCGTGATTGTAAACCCGCCACGCCGGCGCCAACACCTCGTAGAGGTCTTCGAAGGACGCCGGCTGCGTCAGACTGGTACCGTCTGGAAGGACCAGGTCTGTCCTCGACTCTCCGTCGAGTTGTCCCAGCAGGCCGCGCAATTGGCCACGGCGATGGTCGGGAACGGCGAGCTCCACCGTCAACGAGGCGTGGCCGCGACTCGACGGACGCTCGATAAACTGCGCCGACTCCCCGCTCTCCCATTTCAAAGTCACCCGACCCTGCTCCACCTCAATGGTGGAATCCCCACTGAGCTCTGGAACGTCGCCAGGTCCCTCGACGAGCTCTCCGTCGACGCGCACCTCCCACTGCGGATGGGAGCGCACACTTACCCTTCGCCCTCCGATCTCGGTGGCCGCCGCCGTATTCCAGCTCAGGTCGCCACAGCCCTCGATATTCGATTCGCCGAGAGGCTCAAAACGCCCCTGCACCACGAAAGGCTCGCCGGCGTGGGCTTCGGCGAGCACAAATTCCCCGGCGGCCTGCAGATCGTAGGCATATCCATCCCAGGTCGTCAGGTGCGGATCACCCCACAGATCGGAGACCCATCGGGAAATGCTCTCGCTCCAGCTCTCATTATCCTGATCGCCGGGGCACAAATTCATCGTCTCCGTCTGGATATCCTCTCCCTCCTCATCGTCGATGGACGGGTCCGACTCGGACTCGGGACGAGGCAACTTCTGGACTTCGCAGTACGCCGTATGCAGTTCGAGGGTGCGCAACCAGGTCTGGTCGAGAAACGCCGTCGTCAACAATCGCTCCTCATCGGTGCCGATCAGGTCGGCGAGTCCGGTCTCGGAGAGCCACTGCGCGACCTCTGCCTCATCGCGTGCCCCCTGTGCGCCGTATACGTCGAGATGAAAAAACTCTTGTAACCCCGCCCTATGAGCTCCTCCCAGGGTGGGCTCGTTGTCGATCTGATGCGCTTCGACGGAGTAGGTCAGGCGCTCCAGACGCGGTGGCAAATGCTGACGCACCCGCTCATCGACGATCAATCCGCAACTGGGAAGGGTGAATGGCACTGCGTCCAGGGGAAGGCCCCCAGCGCAGGGAGGAGCCACGGCTTCCTCCTGCTCTATCCAGCAACCCACCGTCTTGAACCGAGCCTCCAGATGCAAGCTCGCCATTTCGTCGATGCGCTCTATGCGCATACGAACCGTATAGCCACGGTGGTCCACGTCCTCGCCCCGGGAGAGGACTCGCAACGGCGACACCGGGGCATCCTCCTGAAGCACGGCCTGCATGGTCCCGTCGCGCTCGAAGGGATCATTGAATAACTGCCTCACCTCCATGCCCCCCAGCTTGCGACCCTCCTCGTCGAGGAGATCGATCTCGGCATACCCGTAGCGCACATCCGCCCGGTATTCATACTCCGCTATCCCCGCCCTCCCTTCGGCCCAGCTCGAGGCTGCGATGCGATGTTGCAGGTAATCGTCTTCGGGACACACCCCGAAGCCATAAGCCTCAACGCTCGAAACCGTAGACGAGTCTTCCGAGCATCCCGCCACAGATACGAACATCCAGATCAGCAGAACCGGCAATACAAATCGACTTGGTACAGACACAAAACACCTCTCGAGAAGCAAATCACGGCTCGGAATCGGTTTCCCTACCGGTCATTCAATCCCCCGTCCGCTCTACATTTGCGGCGCAGGAAAGAAAGATTCCAAAATCTATAATGAAGTCTGAAACGCCGGTCAAGAAATGCCTGTTCTTTCTGACAACAAGCCTAGGATCGCTCAACGCTGCCCCTGGAAATATTCTTGCAGTTCGGCGGCACGGAATTCGCAGAGACTCCGAGGGTGGAACGTGAGATCGCTGAGGACTGAACGCGGCACCACTGCGACATCGCTCCGCCACCGGGGGCAGCGCGAAACCTCCGTCCACACCGGAGATAAACGGAGCAGAGCAACTAAGTGCTGCGATCGACGATTCAAGCCGCAACACGTGTGTGATCCACCTTGATCGGTTGTATTACTCAATGTGGTCGCCCCCCCTGGCCCCGGCCCGGTCCCTGGCCCTGGCCCGATTTTGCTTCGCGTCGGCAAATCACGTTTGGGCA
>SLPW01000184.1 GCA_007131755.1 Myxococcales bacterium
ACGGCGGAGTAATTGGTGGGCAAGAAGATGTCGATCTCATAGCCCGTCTGAGCAGCGATGAACTCCCCGAATTGCTCCGTATCGAGTTGGAGACCCTCCGGATTTTCCTGGGGCTGGAAGGCGAAGGTCAGCTTCGTGACACCTTCGGCGGAATCGTCGGATCCGTCGCTGTCACATGCAGCGAGGCTCGAGGCGGTGACCAGCGCCACGATTGAGATGGCGAAGAGGCGCATGAACATCGAGTGTACTCCAAAGGGGCGATGCGGAAATCTGTGCGACAACGTGCATGTCGACGCACCCTCTATTGATAGTATTCGCTTTCTGAGCGTCAAGGAGAAATTGATAATTAGTTTCAATTTCATTCGTCAATTTGCGCCGAGATGATCGCCCGAGAGGTGATCATCGGCGCAGAATTAGGGGCCGGCGGCGAGTTTTGTCTGTGTTTTCGCCGTGGGAGAAGGAGTCAGAAAAGGGTGAGGAGAACGGCGGCGGCGGTGGTGCCGGAGAGGAAGGGGAGGAGTCTGGTTTTCTGGCGAGAGGGGAGTTCGTCTTTGACGGCGGTGATGAGCATACCGCCGGCCAAAAAGGCGGTGCTGATGGCAATGAGCGCCATCGACAGGGGGACGAGGGCTGCCAGGGCCCATCCAACGACGACGGCAACGGCCAGGATCCAGCGGCCAGTGGCGCGGTAGACGTGCCGGTGATGATGGCGCATCGAGGCGTCGACCACCGAGAAGTGGACGGCCATGGTCAGTCCGTATGTGGCCAGGCCCCGCGGCGTGGTCTGGTCGCCGTACAGAAGCAAAGCGCCGATGATGACGTTATAAAGAGCGTACCAGCCCATATGAAGCCAGAAGACGTAGTCGTGGCCGAAGGGAGAATCGTCGGTTTCGTCGGTGGCCCTTCGAGTGTGGAAAGCCAGGTGCTCCATGGCGTAGAAGAGGGCGACGCCGGTGAGGGCCAACAGATATGTCAACTCGTCGATGGCGCCGAAATGGGGATGATCGGAGAGGAGATCGCGAAAGTGGCTCAATTCGGGGAGTAGGTACAGAAAGATGAAGGCCACGGTGACCCCGGCCCCGGCGGAGAGCCACCCGCTTCGGGGATCGATCTCGAGAAAGGTCAGGTGGGTCCCGAAGACGTGGACCAATCCGAGGATGATGGCGATGAAAAAGGCGATGGCGGTCATGGAGAAAAACTTAATGGCCTATGGGGCCTCGGAAAGGAGAGCGCGAAGTCTATCGCCGAAAAAGCAAGGGAGATGTTGGGGATAATGGGGATATGGGGATGGGTTTGTTTTTTCTTACACGCCAAGATGGGAGTGTCCCCCACACCGGCGGAAGAAGAACTCCGGTTTTCCAGGGGCCAGCACTAGGCGGTCCGTTGACTCTTCTGCAGATTTAGCGCGTAATGGGCCTCCCGTTGTTTTTTCTGCAATTTTGCGATGTTTCGAAGGATGGATATCATGGCGCTGATGTCGAGATGTATTACCCGTAGATCCTTGATTCTATTGAGTGTTCTGCTCCTCTCGGGCTTCATTGTCGTCGGTTGTGATGACGACAACGGCGATGGAGGAGACGATCAGACGGTGGATCGTCAAATGAGAACGAAGGCCTCCGAAGCAGAAGCGTTGGTGCAATTGATGTCCGATGGGGCTCGCACCTATTTCGAAGGAGATCAGATGTGGAGCCAGGCCGATTTGATGGAGCCGTGGCATGTCGCCGACTCCGAGGTACAGGGGCGGCAACTTGGGATGCCCGTTTTTTTCGACGACAAGGTCTTTCCCGGCGGTCCGGATATCACCGTCGTGTCCTCGCAGGAGGTGCCCGCCGACGGGGAGTCGGTCACGGCTGAGCCCCATATCGAGGGCGACGTCGACTTTGATGCAGAGGACGTGCTGAGAACGTTGAACGCCGTGTTTCCAGATTCAATGTTCGTTCGCATCACCTATGAGACCGGGCCGGGCACGGGTACGGACGCTACGGCGACCATCACCGCCGAGGCCAATTTCAACGCCGACACCTCCGAGATGCACAGAGTTATCAAAGAGCTGTCGGTCGACGATGATTATGGAGCCATCGCTTCAACCCTGGAGACGGAGAATGAGTATCAGTGAGGCCAGAACCGTGATGGAAGCCACCGGAAGGAGAATTCAGTGATCTGCCGCACGATGAAGTACCTGATGGCAATCCTCGCACTTTGGTGGGGCTTCAGTTGTGTGTCGGCTCCGGAGATGGAGCGCCTGGCGCCACCGGAGTCGCCGGATGGCGAACCTATGGACGCCAGTGGGTTGGTTGAGCCTGCAGAGATTCCCGACGATGCCGCACGTCCCCGGTTTAGCCCTGACGGGGAGCGGATCGCCTTTCACGCCGGCGCGCAGGGAGAGCGGAATATCTATGTGATGAACGCCGACGGATCGGAGATCGTGGCCATCACGGATACGAATAGCGACGATCGCGATCCGGCGTGGGGACCGGAGGGCAAGCGGCTGGTCTTCGCCTCGAACCGAGGTGGAAGCTATGACCTGTATCGAGTGGATGCCTCCGGGGGAGCTCCCGTCAAGATCGTGGAGCATGAAGGCGATGTGGTGGAGCCGTCGGTCAGCCCCCTTCGCTACGCGTTTTTCGCCGTCGCCGAGGATCAATGTACTTCCAATGGGGCGGTGGCGCGCCAGATCGACGGATACGAAAAGGTAGTGTTCACCCGGCGATACGATGATGGGGAGCGAGAGGAGGTGTGGTTTTCCTCGCTGGAGCCCGGCGCCATCGACGACGTTCGTGCCCGAGGAGAGTTGGATTGGGTAGGCGACCGGTTGGAGGAGGTTTCGGAAGACAGGGCGCACGGAGGACGGCTGTCGCCGGAGGGAAAGAGCTGCGCTCAGGCCCAATTTTCCCATGATGGATTGAGCGTCACCTGGAGCTGTGAGGAATCTGAGGGGGCGGTGTCATTCGATAATGAGGGGCGCTGGGATCAGGAGTTTTTCACGGCCATCGAGGCCGTTGGACGTGGAGAGGTGACCTATTGTCAGCAGGGGGATCCCGAGTACGACTGGGGGCGCTGTCTCGACGAGTTGCCGCGGCGCTACACTCGCTACGAAGGTGCGGCGATCTCCCGGCAGGAAGAGGGCGTGGTCCGGGCGTCGGTCTCCGCCAATCACGTGGTGCTGACGGCAGATAAAGACGGGCAGGCCGTCTATCGCAGCCGGTTTGGTGACGGTCGGTGGAATCTGCTGGAAGAGCGGCTCGACAGAAGTGGGTTCGATGATGTGCGAAATGTGGTGTGGTCGCCGGACGGAGGGCGGATCGCATTTGACTGGGACGACCAGGGCAGCCGAAGGCTGGCCATCGCGGAGCCGGAGTTCTATCTGCGCGACGTGCGAAATCTCCAGCAGTTCCCCGAACTCTTCGACGACGGTCGCTCCGACGTACTCGCCGAACAGGGTTTCGTGGCCCGTCCGGGCACGGAGCGTGAATTCTACGCCCTCTACGACAAGCTTCGCTATCGCGAGCGACCTCAATTCGTGACCGCCGACGCTGCTCTGCAGGCCTTTCGAGATGAATTTCTGGACCTCTTGGAGAGAGCCGAGGGGGAGGCGGCGGAGTTGTTGAAAGCGTGGAGCGAGGCGATGGCCGAGCACTACGTCGAGGCCTATCGGGCCGACCCCAGCGCGCAAAATCACCATCTGGCGGTCTATTTTACGACGGCTTATCTGTTGTTGGAGGCCGCTGATCGAGTGGAGAGGCCCGAGGGGTACGACTTTATCGAAATTCACCGGGGAGAGGCCTCCGAGGAGTTGATGATGCTGGCTGAGCCCGTGGTCGATAGGATGCCCGACGAGGTGGAGGGAATTCTCGATGAGTGGCCGGAGACACTTCACGGTGCCGGCGGAGAGACCGTGGCATTTCGCGATGAGGTCAACGGAAATCTGCAGCGGATCTTCGCCCATGAGCAAGCGGAATACGTGGAGATTCCGTCTCTGGACGACGAGGTGATCGTAGACTGGACGCAGTTTCGCCCCCGTGGACCCTATGGGGACAGTGAGCTTGCGGGCTATTTCATGGCCATGAATTGGTATCAACAGCTTCCGCTTCCCTTCGACGAGTCGTTGTTGGAGTTGTTGGAGGCCATGGAGTCGGTGGAGGTGCAAGGAAAGACGGCGCTCGAGGCGTGGGGGCGTATCGACGGGTTTGTCGGTGGGTTTATGGGGCGTCCCGTGGATGCGACGTTTAGCCATCTGATGGAGGTTCGCAAGGCGAAGCCCGAGTTGTTGGAACCCTTCGACGGTCAGGCGCTGACCGAGGAGTTGGTCCAACTCGTGGGAGAGGTGGGCATTCGCGACGCCACGGCTGCCATGGAGGAGTCGGAGCAGACGAGATTGCATATTCGAGTCTTTCCGAGCCGGGCGGGACTGGATTCGGTGTTTTTTACGGCCGTAACGCATCCGAATATCACGCAGCGGGGGATGGTGTCGGCCCTGGACGCCCTGGCAGCGCTGGGCAGTGAGCAGGCCCGTGAATACGGAGCGATCAGCGTGGAGAGTGAATATCGAGAACGGTATCTGGAGATCCTCGACGAGTTGCGCGAGGAGACACCGCCGCTGGATGACGAAGGGTATTGGAGTACGGATATCTACCACAGTTGGCTGGCCGCCGTGGCCACCTTGGCCATCGCCGAGGACGTCCCGGAGGATTCGCTAATGGAGTTCGCCCATAGCGATGCCTGGCGAGATCGAATGCTGTCTTCGGCCCTGGGAGGGTACGCTCAACTGAAGCACGCCGGGGTGCTGTACGCCCAGCAGAGCATGGCCGTGCAGTGCGGGGGCGACGAAGTCTTTACGGTGCTGGTGGAGCAACCCATCCTTCCTGCACCGCAGGGATTCGTCGATCCCGTGCCCTCATTCTTCGAAAGCCTGACGGCCGTGGCGGAGAAGACCTACGAGATTTTCGATCACGTACCGAGCCCGGAATACGGAGGACTGGGAGAGACGGAGAATGCCGCCGCGCTGGCCCGCCGGCTGGCAGAGATTGGACGGCGTCAGATCGAGGGCAAGGCCCTGTCGCAGGAAGATCTGCGATGGATCGAGTATATGGGACGCGATCTGGAGGAGTTGACGCTGCGCACGTTGATGGAGCCCAGGTTCAGCGTCGGTGGAGATAGCCGTGGTGAGCGGGGTATCGTCTTTGCCACGGACGTACATACCAACTTGCTGGCCGGTGAAGTGCTCCAACTGGGAGTGGGACGGATCATGGATATGTATGTCGCCGTTCCCGACGGGGTGGGGCGCACGATGACACAGGGAGGCATCTTCTCGTTCTATGAGTTCCTGGCGCCCATGGAGACACGCCTCAGTGATGAGGAGTGGGCGGAGAGGGTGGAAAAGGGTGAACTTCCCGAGCTTCCGCCCTGGACGACGAGCTTCGTCGAAGAGGCGCCGTGATGGCGGTTGAACTCCCTGTGCGGGCAACGCTGGGAGCGGGGCTCGTCGTGGGGTGGTTACTCTTGGGGTGTGCGTCGAGTCCCGAGAATGTCGATGATTATACTGGGGAGGTGGAGCCCGGTTCGGAGCAAGAGGTGATCCGTTTGAGTCTGGGCGGGGACGTGATGTTCGGCAGATGGGTCGCCGGAGGCTGGCGTGGCTACGAAGCACCGCAGGGCTTCGAGGAGGTGCGCCGGCATATGAGGGAATCTCACCTGAGTTTTGTCAATCTGGAGACTGGATTATGTGACGAAGACAGGGCCCGGCGACGTCAGGGAGAGGTCTCGGCACAATATCATCGATTCACGGCGCCACCGCAGCGCGTAGACTGGCTGGTGGACAGCGGCGTAGAGCTGGCTGTGGTGGCCAATAATCACGCCCTGGACTGTGGAAATAAGGGGTTGGACGAGAGCGTGGAGGTCCTCGAGGAGAGGGGAATCGGCGTCGCCGGGCTTCGAAGTCCGGACGATGGGCGCTGGCGAGAGGTCCAACTTCGCCTGGAGCAAAAGGAGGTGGTCGTTCTGGCGGCGACGATGCATCTGCCGCCGGTCAGATCGAAGGGAGTGTGGAAGCCGGCGGTGATCGACGAGACAGAGGCTGACGAGTTGTTGAACGAGGTGGAACGGGTGCGCCACCAATTTCCGAAGGCGTTGCTGGTGGTCTCTCTGCACTGGGGAAGGGAGCTTGACGGGCAGCCCGGTCCCGGGCAGCGCCGGCTGGCAAAGCAGTTAGTGCAGATGGGGGTGGACGTGGTGTACGGCCACGGACCGCACGTATTACAGGAGTCGAAGATCATCGATGGGGCGGCTGTGGTGTATAGCGCCGGGAATCTCCATTTCGATATGGAGCGAATGGATACCCGGAAGGTGGGCCTTGTGGATGTATTGCTGGAGTTTGACGACCGGTGGCGCGTGGCAGCCGTGGAGGAGCCCTTTGCGGGACGCCTGGTCCCACGCGCGCAGATCGGCGGTGGAGGTGCCGACGAAAAGCCCGGCGGAGACGCGAAAGACGGCGAGGAGAAAAGCGCCGAGGACTACGAAGCAGACGAGGTGATGGAGCCGCGGTGGGGTCGTCGAGAGGCAACGGTGGAGGTATTCTTCGACGATCGGCGAAGGCGGGGTTTTTTTCGGGTCCGTCAGGGGGGACGAGAGTGGACGAGCGAGATCTA
>SLPW01000175.1 GCA_007131755.1 Myxococcales bacterium
GCAACGACGGCCTTCTGTCTTGCTGCTTGCCAGGGCTCTGGTGATGCGCCGGCAGAAGATCAGGACATAGAAGTCGGACAGAACGACGCTGGGGCCGATCGAGATGACACCGGGGAGACTCCCCATGGCGATGCAGGGGGGCACCACGAGGACGATGGCGAAGAGGCCGAGCAGCCCGATCCGGACCTCGAGGAGGTGGAGCTGGCAATTGGTGGGGAGGCGAAGCTTTCGGTCGTGGTCGGCGCCGGCGCCGACTCCTCGATGAGTGTGGCCGCCGACGAGTTGGCGGAGTATCTGGAGCGAATCAGCGGGGCCGGCTTCGATGTGGAGGTCGGGGACGGAGCCCAGGGCATTGTGGTTGGCACGCTCGACAATTTCGACGCACTTCCTTTCGACGACGTCCACTTCGGCACGGGCTCCTTCGAGCGAGAGGACTACCTGATCCGCTCCACCAAGGAGGGCTTGTATCTATTGGGTGCCACACCGCTTGCGGTGCGCTTTGCGGTCTGGGACTTGTTGTATCGCTTCGGCCACCGGCAGTTCTTTCCCACCGAGACCTGGGAAGTGGTGCCCGAAATAGAGGCGCTGTCGATCGCCATCGATGTGCGCGAGGAGCCCGATTACTACAACCGGCAGGGCCCGCGGGGCGCGATGCGTATGGACGCCCGTCCCTGGGCGCAAGAGGGGTGGGAGAACTGGCAGATCCGAAACCGCACCTCTCCCACCTTTACTCTGCATACGGCCCACGCCTACGACGCGGTGGTCAGCGCCAACCAGGCGGCCTTCGACGCCAATCCCGAGTACTGGGGGCTGGTGGACGGAGAGCGCACCAGCAACGCTCAGCCCAACGTGGCGCATGAGGACGTCCAGCAGATGTTCATCGACTATGCGCTGTGTCGATTTTCCAGCGATCCCTCACGGGACTCGGTGGCCATGGATCCGCGTGACGGCCCGCGGTGGTCGGAGAGTCCGGAGAGTCGGGCCATCGGTGAGCCCAGTGATCAGGCGGTGCATCTGGCGAATCTGGTGGCCCAGGCGGTGGTCGCCGAATACGGAGAGGACAAATACGTGGGCATGTACGGCTATCACCACCACTCGCCACCTCCCTCCATCGACGTCCATCCGAACGTGATCATCAGTCTGGCCACGGGATATATCCGTGAGGGATATACCTTCGAGGAGATGATCGACGGATGGTCCGAGAAGGCGAATATGCTCGGGATTCGCGAGTACTACGGATTGTGGGTCTGGGATCAGTCGCTTCCCGGCCAGGGCGCACGGGCGGCGGATACGCAGTATTTGAGGGAGACGATTCCCCACTTCTACGAGCGAGGGGCACGGTTTATGAACGCCGAGTCCAACGACACCTGGGGCGGCTACGGGCTGGGGTATTATCTGGCGGCCAGGATGATGTGGGACGTCACGGAAGCGGAGCGGATGGAGGAGCTCATCGACGACTTCGTGGAGAGGGCCTTCGGGCCGGCGAAGGAGCCGATGGGTGAATTCTACGCGCTCATAGATGGAAGCTCTTCCGACCCCTATTCGCCGCAACGACCGAGACCGCTAAACGACGATATGGTGGGCAGGATGTACAGACTTCTCGACGAGGCTCGCCAGCTCGCCAGCGACGACGACGCCATCCGAGCTCGCATCGATGACCTGGTCCTCTATGCCCGGTATGTGGAGTTGTACCGGGAGTTCGACTCCGTGGAGGGCCCGGCGCGCCAGGACGTCTTCGACGAATTCGTCAGCTTCGCCTGGCGGATGCGCCATACCATGATGGCCGAGAGCGTGGAGCTTGTGCGCGAGATCAACCGCGACGTCAATTCCGACTCCAATCTGTCCTGGCCTCCGGGACGTACCACCATCGTGCCCTCCTACGTTCATAGGGAGGACGAGGACGAGCCGTTTTCGGAGCAGGAGATCCAGACCCTCCTCAGCGAGGGGATCGAAAATCACGACCTATTGGAGCTCGATCTGGTGCCCTGGGAGGACTCAGGCGTTCTGGAACCGGCCGACTTTGCCCCCGACTCTGCCGGCGGTCCGGTGGGCAATATCAACCGAGGTCCCGTCCACGCCGTAATGCACACGGACGACGGCATCCTTCCCGCCATCACCCTGTCGGCAGGCCATATTTACGATGATCGCGGCGCCGTGCGTTGGAGCTTGAAGGACACCGATGGCGAGGTGGTCGCCGAAGGTGGTGCGCCTCCGGACGAAGAGGAATATCGCTTCGAGTTGAGCGCGCCGCAACCGGGCACCTATCGATTTACCATCGAGAATACGGGCCAGGGCTTTATCTGGGACTACGAGCCCCGGGGAGCAAAGATGACCATGTTCGCCGGCGGCAAATACGAGCTGGGCCGAAATTGGTACGATCTCCTCTATTTCTACGTTCCGAAGGGAACGGAGGAGATCTATCTTGCGGGAACGATGATGGAAGGGCGCTACCACTTCGTCGACGGCAGCGGGCAGGCCGTCGATCCCGGCGATGTGGAGGTTATCCAGGGCTATACCCGAGTTCCCGTACCGCAGGGGCAGGACGGAAGGGTGTGGTCGCTGGAGTTGACGGCCTGGCGACCGGCCATCAGCTTTCTCAACGTGCCGGGATATGTGGCGTTTCGCCCCGACGAATTGCTTCTTCCCACGGAAGTGGTGGACCAGCTGTAGGACGCAACCGGAGAAGCCGTCAAAGAAGTCGGACCGAGGCTCGTCGAGATGATTTGTTTCGCTTCAAAGCGATCAACCACAGGCGTACCCGGAGGGCTACGTCGAGGATTGAGCGCAAAGAGGCGGGGCAAATCAGCCGACGAATGCCGACGGGAGACTTTTTTGATGGCTTCTTAAATCAACTGCGCTTCGAGCGTCATCTCTCCCACTCCGGGCATCAATAGTTGAGAGACGGGACAGGTATTTTTGGCGGTCCGGGCGACCTCCAGAAAGGTGGATTCGTCGATGTCGGCAACCCGTCCTTTCGTCTGGAGATGGATCCTCGAGATGGCGAAGCCGTCTTCCTCATGGCTCAGGGTGACGGTAGCGCGAGTTTCCAGGCGCTGCGGGGGAGTGCCTGACTCGGACAGTTCCTTTGCGATCACCATATTGAAGCAAGCAGCGTGAGCGGCGCCGATGAGCTCTTCCGGGTTCGTTCCCTTTCCGCCATCAAAGCGGGAGGGAAAGGAGAAGGGAAGATCCGTAAATTCGCCGCTTTGTGCGGACATCTCTCCTGTGCCGGTCTCGGTATCGCCCTGCCAGGTGGCAGTCGCATGTCGTTTGATATCAGCCATATCCATTCTCCGTGTGTTGAGAGCAAGAGGGGTGAACCGGGAGCCATAGACCTGTGCACGGAAGGGAAAAAGGAAAGCGAGGTTATGGTGCCCACGGGTTTCGGACATTGGTATGGAGTGATGACAGTTGGTCTACGACCTGGAAAACGATACGAATCATGGATGCGCCGAGCCCGACCCCCTGTGGCCGAATCAAGAGGTTCGGTGTGCCTGGACGATGGTCAACAACCTTTGAACCGACGGGGAGGAGCGATGGGTTGGCTTACGATTCGTCGTCCAGAAGCATGCAGTCCTCATGGGACGATTCCACCAGATGGACGTCCAGGGGCACGGCGCAGATCTCGACTCCGTAGCGGGCGGTCTTCGTGCGGCGAACGAGGGAGGAACGGCCGGGCTCGATTTCCCTGGTGGTGGCCGTGACCAGGACGGGAGCTCCGTCGACGACGGCAAGGGTCTTCGCGGTGGTGATCGCTAACTCGCGATTCTTCATCCATAGATGGTCATGCCAGGGATTTATGTCGGCGATGTCGCGCTCGGCGACAGTGGAATCAGGGCCAAGAAGAAACGCCGTGTCATCAATGACCCAGCCCCACTGGCCGTGGGCATGAAAGATTCGCCACAGGCCGCGACGGTGCAATGGAGCGTCCTCGATAGGAGTGGTGAATAATTCGTCGACGGTGCCGTCATCGATGGCCAACAGCGCCAACTCTTCGCCGTCCCAGTTGACGCCGACGGCGATGACGCCGTCAGGACCGACGTCGACGGGCATCCGGGCTACGTAGGGCGTCCGCCCTTCGGCGATGGGTTCCATATCGACGACGTAGGCGTCTACCAGCGAGGGCTCGGCGACGAGATCGATCCGGGCGACGTAGACCTCACCGGGAGTGTCTTCGGAAGCGAGTACGGCCGTCACCTCATTGCCCACGGGAGCCGCTGACGCCGCGATGTAGATAGGCGGGGTTTCGACGGTGGGGATGAGATCTGTGAGTTCGTCGAAAAAACAGTAGATCACCCCATGATGAGAGGGGCTGGGACTCCGGGGGCTGTCCCAACTCACCAGACAGATATCTTCTACGAAGCCGTCTTCGACATGGCGGGCGCGATTTTCCACGGTGAAGAATAGGTCGCCCAAAGAGGCGTCGTAGACGCCCTGGGCGTCGACGGTGAAATATCCGGGCTTTTCGATGCCCTCGAAGGCGTCCGGGAATTTGGATCCCTGGATCATGGAATGAGATCCCCCGGCGGAGAGCACCGTCTGCGAAGACAGCCCTCCGTCATCCCAGCGGATGTCTTCGATGAAATAGCCCCTGTCCTCTTGATAGATCTCGCCGTGGACACCGATGGAGTGCTCGAAGCGTTGGACCGTCACGAGCGCCCCGTATTCGGGAGTGTACCCCGGCTCGGCAGAGATGACGCGAAGTCCCTCGGGCGGGATGCCCTGAATAGGGTGGCAGGAGGCCAAGGCCAGCGGGGCGCATAGAATGACGCCTATCGTAAGACGCTGGACGTTTCGCATCGCTTCGCTCTCCGTATAGGTGAGAGGGCCGGAACCTTAGCTGCAGTCACCACCGGCACAACTGGAGATACAGCTTTCGCCGCCGTCGCAATCGATCTCACATCCTCCGCCGTCGCAACTGAATATACAATCGGCGTCGTCGGCGCAGACCAGCGTGCAGCCGCCGCCGGCACAGCTTGCGAGGCATTCGCTTTCGCCCCGGCATTCGCTATTGCATCCCCCCGGCTCGTCGCAGGAGAATTCGCAATAGGCCTCGTCCTGGCACAGGTTGTCACACCCTCCGGCCTCGCAGGAGCCCCAGCACTCCGATTCGTCCTCGCACAACCGGGAGCAATCTCCTTCGGTGCAGGGCATCAGGCAATCCCCGCTGCTCGAACAGGTGGTGTCGAAGTCTCTGTCCTCCTCTTGTGGTTGTTCTTCGCCCGGATTTTCGTCATCGTTCCCGTCGCCGGTCTCCGAATCGCCGCAGCCCAGGGCGAAAAGGGCGAGTGCTATTCCAAGGACGAAGTTGGTCAGAGATCGTCTGTTCATAAAAGCTGCTCCTTTTTTGTCGGGCACATCGTTGGGGTTTTCGTATCGGTATTTTTCCGGACGGACAAGTCGGTGCACCTGGTCTGCATGATCTGATATACCGCGGCTCCGTGCTATCTGCAGTAGGAGACAATAGCAGCCTCGCAATCGGCATGCACAAGATAAGGAGTACAAACCATGACCAACCCACAAGAAATCACTGAATTTTGGTTCGGCCCCGGCGACGACCCCTATCGGGTCGACGATGAGATCAGCAGTCGCTGGTTCGGCGGTGGTGAGGAACTCGACGAGGAAATTCGCGCTCGTTTCGCAGATGACCTCGAAAGGGCAATCCGCGGCGAATACGACGAATGGGCGAAGACGCCGCAGGGACGCATGGCGTTGATCCTGATCCTGGACCAGTTCTCCCGAAATCTCTTTCGGGGTTCCCCGCGCTCCTGGTCCCAGGATCTGCTGGCCCAGAAGCTGACTCTGGAGGGAATGGAGAAAGGCGTCGACGAAGAGCTTCGCCCCATCGAGCGAACCTTCTTCTATCTTCCTCTCGAGCATGCAGAAGATCTTCAGCTTCAACAGATGTCCGTCGACGCTTACTCGCGTCTGGCCGAGGAAGCCCCCCAGGACGTCAAATTCATGGACGTCACCCTCGACTTTGCCGTCAGGCATCTGGAGATCATCGAGCGCTTCGGGCGCTTTCCGCATCGAAACGAGGTCATCCGCCGGCCGACGACTTCGGAAGAAGCCCGGTTTCTCGAGGAGCCCAATTCGTCGTTTTGAGCAGCTCTATTGATCGTAAGCCTTCGGTGAGTTTGCGAAGTTTCTTGTGGGAGCGCGGGCTGCCAGCCCGCAATGCGGCCAGGCTGGCCGCGCTCCGGGTCGCTTTGAGAAGCTCCATTGCTCGTAAGCCCTTCGGTTGGATGCCATCCATTTATTCTCGCCGGGCATCCTTTCGGCGCACGTAGAGGACCTTCTCGACGGAGGCGACGACGTCTCCCTGCTCGTCGACGACGTCGACCTCGAAGGTGGGCTCGACCTTGTATTGGCTCTCCGCCTTTCGTCGAACCTCTTCGATTTGTTTTTTCGTCAACTCAAACTCCGCCGTCACCGTTCCCTCTCCGGGCTTTTTGAATTCGATGGAGGCCGCTCGGTCCCAGATGATATAGTCGCGGCCGAGATTCTTCATGAGCATCAGCATGTAGAAGGGGTCGCACATCGAGTAAAGAGAGCCCCCGAAGTGGGTGCCCACATAATTGCGGTTGTAGAAACGAAGAGGCATCTCCACTCTGATATAGC
>SLPW01000102.1 GCA_007131755.1 Myxococcales bacterium
CTATGGATCGCCGGACACGGCCCCGCCGGTACAGGTCACCAACCACGTACATCCCGCATCGATGGCGTCTCCTCCTTCAAAATGGACGCACCGGCAATATGGGAGCGTCGGCTGAGTCGAATTTACCCAGCATACTATTCGGTATCCCGCTTTCGAACAAGTCGGATCAACCGGAAACAACAACCCAACCGTTAACCGGCGCAAGCCAATACCAAAACAACCTGGCACCAAAACAGTTAAACTCAAAAGAAAACGATACTATACGGTATGTTATTTTAAAAAGATGCTCAGAACCGGTCGAGCGATGAACGTTGGTCGGTCTGCGACGATCGATCCCGTTCAGTCCTGCGATGTCGCCCATTGCACACCGCCCCCTTCGGGCTTACCGTTTGCTCCGACAATGGCTGACCTACGCCACAGGAAGAAACCCATGTACCTCGTCACCCCCGAATCGATGCGCGAGATGGACCGACGGACCATCGAGGACGTCGGTGTGCCGGGATCGGTGCTTATGGACCGCGCCGCCCGCGGCGCCGTAGACGCCCTGCTCGACCACTTCGAGCCCGAGCCGGGGGCTCGTATCGGCATTTTGTGCGGCACCGGCAATAACGGCGGTGACGGTTTGGCCATGGCGACCATGCTCGCCCACCGGGGCTTCGAGCCCCGCCTGGTGGTGCTCGGCACACGGGACAAGCTCTCCGACGATGCAGGGCTCTATTTCGACGTCGCACAACATAGTGTGGACTCCATCGAGATCGCCGAAGATGACGAATCATTGGCCGAAATCCTGGCCAACCAGCCCCTCTGCGCCCTGTGGTGCGACGCCCTTCTGGGCACGGGCCTCGACCGGCCCGTAGAGGGCCGCTACGCGCGGGCCGTGGAGTTTTTGCGCACTCGCTCCGAGCCCATCATGGCCGTGGATATCCCGAGCGGCCTCGACGCGCGCACGGGACAGATCCTGGGTGTTGCCGCCAAGGCCGATCTCACGGCGACCTTCGGCTTCGCCAAGACCGGCCAATGCCTCGACCCGGCGCGGAGCTACTGCGGCAAGATCGTCGTCGTCGATATCGAGATCCCCGATTTCGTGCGCGACGCCGTGGGCGTCGACGCCTGGGGCCTCGACGAAGCGTGGCTTCGCAGCCACCTCCCACAGCGACCTCGGGATATGCATAAGGGCGGCGCCGGGCGCACCCTCCACGTCGGCGGTCGCCCGGAGACGGCAGGCGCCATCGCCCTGTCCGCCCGCGGCGCCCTCGTCGGCGGCGCCGGCCTGATTACGGTGTGTACGGACCGCCGATCTCAGCCCATCATCCCGACGTCGACGCCGGAGATCATGGCCCGCGGGGTCTTCGACTTCGACAGTGGCACCATCGACGAAGATCGCTTCCGCGCCGCCCTCGACTCAGCCGATACGGTCGTCATCGGGCCCGGCCTCGGAACCGACGAAATCGCTCATAAGATCCTGGGCATCACACTCGATTCGGCCCCGTCGCACCTCATCGTCGACGCCGATGGTCTCAACCTCCTCGCAAGAAAGGACGAATTACACACCGCCCTTATACAACTCGCCAGAAAGAGTTCCGTCGTCCTCACGCCCCATCCCGGCGAATTGGCCCGCCTGCACAGCGAAGACGTTGTTGATATTCTGTCGGATCCCATCAGCGCCGCCCTCCGACTCGCCGACGACACCGGCGCCACGGCCGTCGTGAAGACGGCGGCCACCGTCGTCGCTCACCCCGACGGGCGGATCGCCATCAATCGCACCGGAAACCAGGGCATGGCCACGGGAGGCATGGGCGATGCGCTGACGGGCCTCGTCGCCAGCGCTTTCGCCGATTTCGAAGATCCCTTCCTCGCCAGCGCGTCGGCGGTTGCCGTCCACGGACTGGCCGGGGATTTCGCCGCCACTCACACCGGCCATAGAGGCCTGACGGTTCGACGATTACTCGACGAAGTCCCCGCCGTCTGGCAAGCTCTCCGTCGATGAAGCGCCCTACTTCCATCTATCTTCTCGCCATCGGCTTCGCCGCCCTGGCCGCGACCGTCAGTTGTATGGATCCGGCCGACCCGGTGGACTATGGCGAGCTATGTCTTCCGGCGACGGACTCCTGTCCGGACCATGCCGAATTGAGGCGGGGCTTCGTGGGGCGAAACGCCCTTGAATTTACGATCCGCGCCGGTGCGGCAGGCCAGTCCACGGCCGTCGTGCGCGTCGTCACCGACCGCGAGCTCTCCCTCCCGGACCCGCGGGAGACCACAGACGAGGGCGCGACCATCCTCTTCGAGGAGGAATATCCCCTGGGCGATGAAGAAATCCTCTCCCAACAACTGACCTCCTTTCATCTCGCCGTCGTCCCCGATCTCCGCATTGAATTGGAGTGTATCGACGGAATATGCGACCACCGCCTCGAATACCTGTACCTCGTAGACTCTCTGGAGTGTGTGGAAAACGAGGGCTGCGGCAGAAATCAATTCTGTGAAGTGGAGTACGGACGCTGCGCCGAATGCGACGACGATGAGCAATGCGGCAGCGGTGGAAGTTGCAATCGCGAAACCGGTTTTTGTGCCGTCGGGGAGTCCGCGGGCTGCACAGCGGCATCTACTAATGGAGGCTTTCCCGCCAAGTCGGGCCTGCTATTCATCATGGCCGTCCTGGCCTTGCTCGCCATCTCATCGATCCGACGACGCCGCCCGATCGTAGCCGTCGTTCTTTCGGCCGCCGCGCTCGTCGTGGCGACGCCAACCGTGGCGAGCGCCGATACGGGGGCTTCCATGCATATCGGCGGCGGCGTTCGAGTCCTCACCGGCGACGCCGGCGACCTCACCCACCCCGGCTGGGGGATCACCGTCAGCCAGCAGCTTCGATGGCATCGGGTGGGCACGAATTTCGAGCTGTCTACCAACTCCTTCGGGCTCACCGATGAGGCGGCCATCGAGCGCGGACAATTGACGGGCTACGGCATCTCTCTGTCCCCTCAAGTCTATTTCCCTATTCCCGTAGAGGTGCCCAATATCGAGGCGGAGCGTCCGCTGGAGGCCATCACCTCCTTCGGCTACACCCGCTGGAGCGTGGCCGAAAATCGCATCGCCAGGGTCACCGGCCTCGACCTCAACTACCACGCCATCGGCCCCACCCTTGGATTGCGCTTTCGATGGAACGACCTCGAATTCACATCTACCGCCCGCTATCTGCACATCTTCGACTGGCCGGGGAGCCTCTTCTCTGTGGACGTCACCATCGGCTTCAATCCCTGATCCCGCCCCGGTTTGAATACGGATCTCCCCCACCTACTCGTACTTCTTGCGCTGTTTTTCTTTGAAGGCTTTTAGGCTCGACTTCAGCTTCTTGCGGCTGATCACTCGGGCGTCTACCAGGAGTTCGGCCAGGGTCTGCAATAGGCCCTTCTGATACTCGATCTCGCGCTCCAGCTTTCGAATCATTTTGCGCTGCTCGGCCACCACTTCTGCCAGCGTGAGATCCGAATCAGGCGAACCCTCCGAAAAACCCAGGTCCCCGCTTCGGCTCTGGCGTTTCGGGAGCAGACCCGAGTGGGAGTCTGTCCGGGTGCTCAACTCCAGAGCCCCCGATTCCGGCTTCACCGCTGCCAGTTGCGCCTCACCGTGATCGTCATATTCGTCACCGTATGCCCCCCAATTGACCGATGACGACGTTCCCATCGTCAACAATTCGACCTCTGATTCATCGGCGTCGAGCTCGGCGTCGAAATCCTCGAGGGCACCACCAAAACCGTCGGTCATCTGGGCGTCGTCGGAGGCAATCTCCAGCTCCTCTGAGGACTCCTCGGCCATGGGCTCGAGCTCGTCAAAGGGATCGTCGAGATCACTGAAAAAGTCCTCTGGCGCCTCCTCGACCTCCACGGCTCTGGACTCTTTTGCTTTCGGGGCGCTCATCTGACGCACCGTCGGGGCTTCCCTCTTCTTGGCCTCCGCCGACTCCTGCACCAGATCCATAAATGGATTGTCCGTGCTCAGGTCGATCTGGCGCGTCGGTGCATCGTCAACCTGCGCATTTGCGGCCCCTGTCAAAGCCGACGGCGCGACCTTGTCCACCGATCCCAACCCCGCCGTAGGGGTCTTGCGGGTCAGCGCCTCCGCCTGAGCTCTTCCGTCGGGCAACTGAAACATCCCGCTCAAGGCCGTCGTATTGTAGTGGCGGTTGATCTCATTTTGAACCACCTCGCGCCGGGCCACCACAAGTTCCGGCGACACCCCCGTGGTCTGGCGCACTTCCTCCACCACCGGTTTGGCCTTGTCCACATCATAGATGGCCAGGCGCAGTACATCGTCGTCTTTGCCTGCCACTGGCAGTACACCGTGTTCTTCGGCGCGTTTCTTCGGGACCGTGGACTGCCAGGAGGGAGCTGCCGGCAAGGTGGACTTCTCCCAGCACTCCAGCCCCCAGAACTCCGCCATCGCCGATGCCAATTTCTGTTCATCGACGTCGATGCGCTCCATCATTTCATCCACCACCGACCCATTGCCCATCTTCGCCCGCAGCACACAACGCTGGATATCGTCTTTTTCGACGAGTCCGACCTCGATCAGATGATCAACGAGTTTGCGTTGCATCGAATACCGTCCCTGGGTCTCTTCGGGGGAATATCTGCGTTGGAAGAAATGGATCGCACCAAAACGCGCCACATATCGGCGTTCAATCTAATGGGCATCGGCCATGATGGCAACGTCGTTTGTACGACGCCGGCCGAACTTCACGGTTGCACCTTTGCCACTGCACGGATCAACTCGCCAAGAGGCTGTCGAACGAGTTCGCGAGCTCGTTCCAACTGCAATACCGTCTCACACTCCGTCCCAAGGCAGACCAGCAGCACGTCCACCGGCTCTTCGGCCACCGCCAGCCCGTCGGCGGGCATCGCCCGGCGCTCCGTATCCAGCTCGCCGGCGACCTTCACCTGACCGAAGATCCCGTCCCCGCCGCGGTAGGGCCAGTCGTCGAAGAGAGCAAAACAGCGTCCTGCTGCGTCGACGACCTCCGGAGAAGCGAGCACCTTCGCCGTGGGTCGTGCTCCCGTCTCGTCAGCCACCATATTCAATAAATAGCGAACGAATCGTGGATTGGTGATCACCAGACCGTAGAGATAACTGTCCGGGACGGCGTCGATGACCAGTCGCGCCTCCTCACGGCGCAGTACGTCGTGTGCGGCGCAGAGATAATCATCGCACAAAAAGCGGTCGTAGATTCCGCAATCGCGCCCGTCTACTCCCTCGTTTTGCAATGGATGGACCAGACAGCCCACGACCTGTGGCTCATGGGCGCTCAACAAATCCACGAAGCCCAGAAAGGGACAGGAGGGAAGCCCCGTCAGCAATTTGACTCCTGCGTCGTCTTCCCAGCGTCGGCGAAAGGCCCGAAGCGATTCCTCATCGTCGATCCGGGCCGACTCGAAATACGCCTGGGTTCGCTCCAGAAGTCTCTGCCACGTCTGATCTCGTCCGTGATCGACGTGGTTGTACATCCCGCAACAGGCGCCGCAGCTCTTCTCGCCATCGGGATGGCAAAAGGTCCGTAACTTGTCACTGGGAGTGCTCACGTTTCTGCGAGGCCGGGCTCAGGAATATCAATCGCAGCGCTTTTCGGGATTCAACTCCCTGGCCCCCGCAGGGGTCTCGAACTCGAATCCCTCGTCGGGCAGACCGGAGTTGACCCGGCTCTGGCGAAAATCGATCTGGTTGGTATTCCCATAAGGGTCGTGCAACGTAGTCTTGCTGACCTGGTAGGACTCCGGATCGAGGACGAAGACCAGCTTCGTATACTCCGCCGTGGGCCGTTTCGGCGTCAACTCCAGCACCGGCCGCTGTGGCGTGGACTCCTCTGACAGCTCCACGTCAAACTCGTCGAGCAGCTCTCCATCGCCCATCAAAAAGCGCAGCGCCGTCGGCAGCTGGCTGTCCTCGAGGCATTCGCGAAAGACCTGCTGGTATTCGAATTCGTAGATATAGAAGGTATTTCCGTCGCTCACCAGGATTCGATCTCGCTGATTGGCGTCGCGCCGATAATAGTCCCAGCGCATCATTCCCGGCTTCTTGAAGTAGACGCGACCTCGCGACTGCTTGGCCTCCCCGGCAGCAATATCCGTATAGGTCTGCAAGAACGAAGCCTGAAAGTCCTCGGTCTTGCCGTAGAAATGCTGGACTCGCTCGGCATAATCGTCGGCCGTCATCTCGGCGCGCTCGGTACCGGATTCTTCTTCGGCCGCCGCCGGGACGACCACCACTGCCATCAGCAGCGCCATCAGCACACCGATGATAGGCCGCCATCTTCTCGCCGGCCCCTTCGCTTCGCTTCTACCTTCCATTTGTAACACCTTCTTCGCTGATATGCCGTTCAATGCGTCCCTCGCTCCTATAAAGACGTGAAGCGGTGAGATTTATTCGCCTCTTGCGTCGATCGCCCACCGGGCGTGATGGCAAATTCGAGTTCTTCTGTCCATCCTCCCCCTTCATATGGGTGTGATCGGTTTCCGTCGGTTGTTGTTCCCAGGCCCGGGCCCCGGCCCTCGCCCAGGCCCGTCCTTTGTTGTTGTTTTTTCCGGGTTTTCCTCCTCCCTCCGGAGGGAAATGGTTGCC